>NZ_JQLX01000014.1 GCF_000744435.1 Hippea jasoniae | reverse complement strand
GACGATAACCGCTAAAATAGCTCTTTCGGTTACTATTATGCTCGTTCTTTTTTGCACCAACCTTCTGCTCTGATTCAATCTCCATCAATTGATCCATTACCCACTTCAACATACTCAGTATAGGGTCTTCTTCTGCCACAAATTTTGTTAGTAATTCTTTAAAAATTCTGCTATCTTTCCTCATGGGATAGGCTTCTCCTTTCCTTTTTTAGCTTACCGAGAAGTCTATCCTTTTCTTTTGGAGATTCAACAAAATTGCGAAGGTTTTTATACAATATCGAGGTATGAAGAAAGATTTGGTTAGATTATTGAGTGTATGTATAACATTCTTCAGACAAATCTGTTATATCTGGATAAAAAGAAAAAAGATATGTCAACAGAAGGATTATTGGCTGGTGGCTACGGTGGCGCTTTAGTAGGTTCAGCATTTGGTAGAGGCACAGGAAAGTTAGCAACAGTTGGAACAGGTGCCCTAATTGGATCCGCATTGGGTGCTTTAGCTGGTTCTACAATCCATGTAGACACCTATTTTGGAGTTGTGGATATTCAAATTAAACAGAAGGTAAAAGGAGTTGTTCACTCCCACACAGATGCTATTTTAAAAAATGGATCCGCTACAACAACAACCACATCCTATTCAACAAAAACCGCCTATCAAGCCTACAGAACAAGAATAGTAGTTAAAGCTACTCAAACAAACATGAATCTTCAACAGGCAATCGTTGTAGTAGAAAACAAACTTGCAAAAGAAATTGCTGGCATATTTTAGGCAGGGGGCTTTTGCCCCTTTTTAGCCTTTCTCATCCATAAAGTCTTTTACATATTCAATCTTTAAATTCCTATCGTGTAGCTTTTCTTCTATAAGATGTTCAGCTTCCTCTTCAGTTGAGCAATACTCCTCTATACCAAATTCAACACAGCTGACATGAACCTTCCTGCCCTCTTTTGTTAATACAACCTTTACCTTCTTCTCCATAACCACCTCCAGAATATAGATTTACTACACTTTAAAACTTAATCCTTCTGTTTAATATTTCAATTAATCTTGCAAAATCATTGTTTGGGGGATATTATTGGTAGTGTGAGGAAAGCACGATTTTTTATAGACACAATACTTATTGGCATAATAGGGGCTATTGCAGCACAGGTATTCATATTTCTTATTAAATTAACGGAAAAATTTACACTGGAAAAAATAGCCCATTTTACCCCACTGGATGTTATACACATAATATCACACCAGCCGCATTCTCCTATTAATCATATCTTGCTTATTGCCGTAATAACAGCAGGTGGACTTATTTCGGGTTTTTTGGTTTATACATTTGCACCAGAATCAGAAGGTCATGGAACAGATACAGCTGTCAGGGCTTTTCACAGGACAGGTGGCTATATAAGACCTATTGTCACACCTATAAAAATCATAGCAAGCGCTATTACGATAGGAACGGGAGGCTCAGCAGGAAGAGAAGGCCCAACAGCTCTATTCAGCAGCGGCGTTGGCTCAATATATGCTCATTTAAGGAATGCAACACTGGAGGAAAGACGCTTGTTTGTTTTGATAGGTATGGCAAGTGGACTGTCAGCGGTTTTCAGGGCTCCAATAGGTACAGCTATCTTTGCAATTGAAGTGCTTTATTCAGATATGGACTTTGAATCATCCGCTTTAGTCTATACAATGCTTGGATCCTTAATTGCCTATATTCTATCGGGCTTTTTGTGGGGATTTACACCAATCTTCTACATACAACACAACATAAGTATAACAAGTATAGACAGTTACATTTATCTTACTCTTTTAGGTATAGCAAGTGGATTTATTGCAATTATCCTGCCTGTGGTATTTTACTCAACAAGAGATTTTTTCCACATGATAAAGATACCACCCCATTTTAAACCAGCTATCGGTGCATTTGGTGTTGGATTAATTGCTCTTGTCTTTCCTGAAGTTTTGGGTGGAGGATATGGATGGATTCAAAGCGCTATAAATGGCCAGATAGCTACAAATATTTTATTCTATCTTGTTTTTGCAAAGATAGCAGCTTTTAGCCTGACTGTATCCTCAGGCGGCTCAGGGGGCGTTTTTGCACCAACGCTATTTGTCGGAGCTATGCTTGGAAGCCTGTTTGCTGCTTTATTCCATCAACCGTTTGCTGCATTTTCCATTATAGCAATGGCAGCTGTTTTTGGTGCTGCAGCAAGGGCACCGCTTGCAACCGTTATAATGGTTTCTGAGATGACAGGCGGATATAGTCTGCTTGCACCAGCAACGCTTGCCGTAATGATAGCCTATTTTTTGCAGTCTGAATTGACAAAAAAACTCAATATAAAATATTCAAGCTTATACGAGGCTCAGGTGCCTGATAAAGGTTTTTCACCTGTCCATCAAATCAACACCCTGCGCAATATCCTTTTATGTCATACACCTATTCTTTCAATGAAACCTGAAATAGCAGATGATAAAAAGATTTTAAATCTGCTTGAAAGCGGCATTCCTATAGAAATTGAGGATAATAAGGCTCTATTTTTTGGCACAGTAAAGAATACGCTAAAGCTTGAAAAGATAAACACAAGAAGTTTTTATAAAACAGCAGAAATCCTATACATCTTTAGAAACGGTAAATGGCTACATCCAACCCAGATTGTAAAATTGAAGAAAGGTGATGAGGCATTAATTTACGGTGATACAAAAACGATAAACGAGATAAAGGATAACTTTGAAAGCATATCCCAAACATTCTCAAAACTCAAATTGCAAACACTTAAACTAAAAAAACACGCACAGAGCGGTTCTATAAAAAAATAGAAAAGCAGAGGCTTGCTGCCCCTGCGCATGGGAGGTGGCAGACTACCTACCTAAAGGCCGTATACCCTTTTGGGAGTAAAAGTAGCACATTTGAAGCTAAAGCGTCAAGTTATTTGTCAAGTGCCTTTAAAAACTCTTCAGCCTCTTTTGCCCAGATAAAATTCTCTACCTTTACATTGGCTTTTTTTACACCCTCAACAGATAAAATGGCTTTTTTAATCGTTATGGCAAGCTGTAAACCAACGGGGCAGTTTTCGACGGTGGGTTTAAATTTTATATTAACAACACCGTTTTCCTCATCAACCTCAAGGTCGTAAACAAGCTTAAGCTTAACAACATCTTCCCTTAGCTCTGGATCATAAACTCCTTTTAGTTTCTCAATTACCTGTTCTTTTATACTCATAACAACTCCATAGCCTTTGAGAGGATTTCATCTACTGCATGTTTAACAGAATCACACGCCTCATAAGGTATCTGCAGATTAACAATTGCATCAACAACACATTTATCAAAGGGAATCCTGCCCAGAAAAGGCATACCCTCTCTTTTTGCAAACTCTTCAATCTCTTCAGTCTTTTGACTATTCAAATCGTATTTATTCACAACCACGCCACTTTTAATCTTAAATGAGTCGCACAGCTTTTTAACCCTCTTTAGGTCGTGCAATCCAGAAACGGTTGGCTCTGTGACTATTATTACAAAATTAGCCCCTGATATTGTTGATATAACAGGGCATCCTATGCCGGGTGAACCATCAACAAGTATGTATTCAATATTCTTCTCATCGGCAATCAGATGCGCCCTATGTTTCACCATCGTAACGAGATTGCCTGAGTTTTCTGCACCGGGATAGAGTTTTGCATGAACCATAATTCCATAAGCTGTTTCAGACTCATACCACTGGCCACTATAGACATCCTTCATATCAACAGCCTCAACAGGGCATGCAATCTGGCATAGCTTGCATGAATCGCACTTCAGTTCATCAACAACATATTCACCGTCGCTGTTTACATAAATTGCATCAAATCTACAAAGCTGTCTGCATTGATCACATTTTATACACCGATCTGTATTGATAACTGCTTTGGGATTACCTTTAAAAAGTTCCTTATGTTTCACTTCAGGTTTCATCAAAATATACATATTTGCTGCATCGGCATCTGCATCAACAATTACTTTATTTTTAATAACAGAAGCCAACGATGCTGTAAGCGTCGTTTTGCCTGTCCCACCTTTACCGCTTATAACAACCAATTCCTTACTCATATCAGTTCCTCTATCCTTTTGAGAACTTTTTTAAAATCACCTGCGTATTTATCAAAAGGCAGTATTCCTTTGGAATAGCCCTCTGCGATCTGCCTTGAAAATTCAAGTCTGTAGAGTATCTCTATATTTTCCTTCTTGGCATAATCATCAATAAGACTATTCTCCTTTTCGGCTTTATTGATAACTATTCCAAAAGGCAAACCCATATCCCTCACAAGTTCCACAGTCAACCTCAAATCACTCAATCCAAACGGCGTGGGTTCACTGACCAATACAACAAAATCCACACCATCTATTGTTTCAACTACGCTGCAGCTTGTGCCGGGTGGTGAGTCAAGAATAACCGTTTTCTTATCATTCATAAATCTTTTCTTCATCGTGGCTATAAGCCTTGTTGCACTTGCCTCACCGATATTTAAAACACCTTCAACAAAATCTATATTGCCTGCTTTTCCAACATTAAACAGGCCAACCTCTTGCTCAATCTCAACAAGCGCACCCTCAACAGGACAAACATACGCACACGCCCCGCATGAATGGCACAGCTCATCAAAGAACATCACCTTATTAAGCGGCTTGCCCATCACAACCAATGCTTTATAGGCACAGGCATCGGCACACTTTTCACAAAATGTACATCTATCCTCATTGATCTTTGGAACAAGTTCGGTATAGGGAATTGTTTTTTCTATCTCTGGTTTTAAAAAAAATTTTCCATTTGGTTCTTCAGCATCACAATCCAGATACTGGGCATTTTCTGCTGCTTTTGCAAGCATAGTGGCTATTGTAGTTTTTCCTGTTCCACCTTTACCGCTTGTGACAGCTATTTTCATTTTGACTCCTCATGTATTAAAAATTTCAAGCTTTCCCTCTTCCAATAGTTCTATATTCTCTTTCACACTACCACCCTTTGTACTGTAAAGTTTCAAATCTCCTGTTCTTAAAACATCCAGAGCATTTGGACCGTAACTACCACTGACAACGGCATCAACACCCTTTTGCAAAACAAACTTGGCCACAGAGATGCCCACACCTCCCTGATCGTTTATATGGGGGTTTTTTATAGCTTCAAATTCTTTAGAATCTGTATCATACACAATAAAATAATCAGCCCTTCCAAATCTTTCATCCATCTTGGCATCTAAATTATCACCTCTGGCTGTCAAAAGCACTTTCATTTAACCACCCTCCAGTTAAAAAAATTACCCGGGTCAATAAAACCCGGGCTTTAAAGTTTATTCCTCATTTAGCTCTGCCAATCGTTTCTTTAATGCCTCAATCGATTTTGTTAATGTCTCAATCTCATTTTCAATAACTCTTTTTTCATCCTCTTTTGAAACGCCTCCATAAGGATAGTAATTTGGCCAAAATGCTGCTCTTCCAAAGCCAAACCCCCTGCCAAAACCTCTACCCCAGCCTCTTCCAAATCCGCCTCTAAATCCACCTCTAAAGCCAAATCCACCTACCATATAACCAGGAACATTATTACCAGCACAGTATCCCAGACCTCTTCCTGTTCTTGGACCATATCCAAACGGACCTGTTCTGTCACCCCAGGGCATTTTTGCACCTCCTGTTTTGTTTTTTTCTGATTCTATTAATATACCTTTTTTTAACCAAATCAAGATATTATTTAATCACTTATTGAACTTATGTTCAAAAAAAATTGATAGACTTGGCGTCATTTTTTTTGTATTTTTGTTGTATGGAAACAGTTTATCTTGTCGATGGTAGCTCCTTTCTATATAGATTCTACTTTGCCATGAAGGGATTAAGCTATAATGGTTTTCCAACAAGCTCGATATTTGGTTTTGCAAAGCTACTTTTAGATATAGAAAACCTGCATCCATCGTATATCGGTTTTTTCTTTGACACAAAGGCAAAGACATTCAGAGAGGATATGCTTGAAAGCTACAAAAAAAACAGACCAAAAACGCCCGATGATCTGCTTGTGCAAATCGAGCCATCAAAAAAACTCATAGAAGCCTTTGGCATAACAATTATAGAGCTTGACGGCTTTGAGGCAGATGACCTTATTGCAACATATGCAGAAAAGCTCAAAGAAAACCACAAAATTACAATAATAGCTTCTGATAAAGACCTGTTTCAGCTTGTTGATAAAAATATTTTGTTATACGACCCCGTTAAAAAAATCACCTACGACAGAGAAGGCGTTTTTAAAAAGTTGGGCTGTTATCCTGAGCAGGTTGCTGATTACTTAGCCCTTGTGGGCGATTCTATCGATAACATTCCAGGCGTAAAATCGATTGGACCAAAAACCGCAGCCTCACTTTTGCTTAAATTTGGCTCGATTGAGGGAATTTTAAAGCATATAGACAAGCTTCCGCCCAAAACAAAAAAAGCCCTTGAAAACGAGCCAAATATTGAACTCTACAGAAAACTCACAACTGTAGATAGAAACGCACCCATTGAGGTTGATTTAAATCTTCTTAAGAAAAAAGAGCCTGACTACAACAAAATTAGAGAAATCTTTATGGAATTTGGTTTCAAATCGCTTCTAAAAGCACTGCCCAACAACCCAAAAACAGCTCCAATACCTATCGACCAATCAATAATATTTCCCAAAGACAACACAGCCTACATCTACAAAAACTCCAAAACCTCACCAATAATACTTGGCGATATAAACGAGGAAATAAATTGCGTTTATGATTTTAAGAAACTGGATAGATTAGGCATAACATTTAAACACTATCCGTTTGATATAAAACTCGCCTGTTATTTAATTAATGCTGATTCCAAAGGCAACCCGTTTGACTGCTTTGATCTTATAGACACAAATCTTTCAAAAACCATAGCATCGCTGAATAAACCTGAAGAGATTTATGCAGTTAGCTGCAAGCCTCTAAAGGAAATCATAGAAAAACGCAACCTGACATATCTATTAAGTGATGTCGAAACCCCTCTGTCTGTTATTTTAAATGAAATGGAAAAACGCGGTATTCTCATCGACAGCGATCACTTAATAAAGCTTAAAAACGAATTTGAAAATACACTTGCTCAAATAGAAGAGAAAATATACGCAATAGCCCAGGAAAAATTTAACATCAATTCTACCAAGGAGCTTCAGCGAATTCTCTTTGAAAAGCTAAAAATCAAACCAATTAAAAAAACAAAAACCGGCTATTCCACAGACTCAGAAAGTTTAAGTATCTTATCAGAAAAATACGAAATAGCAGCACTTCTTATAAACTACAGAACCATCACGAAGGTCATCACTACATACATAGTGCCGTTTTTAGAAAAGATAGACAACAGTGGTAGAATTCATACAACATTCAACCAGACTTTAACAGCCACAGGCAGACTATCATCATCAAACCCCAACCTTCAAAACCTGCCTGCAGGCGATGATGAAATCCATGCAGGTATAAGAAAAGCCGTTATAGCACCCGATGGCTACAAACTGATCTGCTCAGATTACTCACAAATAGAGTTAAGGGTTCTGGCCCACATGTCAAAAGACCCTGCTTTGATCGAGATTTTTAACAACAATCAGGATATTCACACCCAGACTGCAGTAAAACTCTTTGGTGTCCATCCGGGTATGGTTGACCACAACCTAAGAAGAATGGCAAAAACGATAAACTTCGGCATACTTTATGGAATGGGTTATGTATCACTTGCAAAAACCCTCTCTATAAGTAAGGATAAGGCAAAAGCGATCATAGAAACATACTTTAACCGCTTCAGCAAGGTCAAAGAATACATAGAAAACACCATATCGTTTGCAACAAAAAAAGGTTATGTGGAAACACTTTTTGGCAGAAGACGCTACCTTTTAAACATAAACAGCAAAAATAAAAGAATGGCAGAGTTTGAAAAAAGGGCAGCGGTGAATACAACAATTCAGGGAACAGCTGCAGATATAATAAAAATCGCAATGGTTAAACTACACAAGAAGCTCAAAGATTTTGACGCATACATGGTTTTGCAGGTACATGATGAACTGTTAATTGAAGCTAAAGATAGCATCGCAGAAGAAATTGCATCAGTTGTAAAAGAAACAATGGAAAGTGTCGTGGATTTTGATGTGCCGTTAAAGACAAACACAAAAATTGCCTCAAACTGGTATGATGCAAAGTAAAAAAAAGCTGTTTCTTGAAACGATATCAGGCAAAGCCTCTATAAAAAAACCCATCTGGTTTATGAGGCAGGCTGGCAGGTTTTTAAAAAGCTATCAGAGCATAAAGGAGAAATACACATTTCTACAGATGTGCACAAACCCAGAGATTGCAGCTGAAATAACACTGCTTCCCCTTAAAGAGCTTGATGTGGATGTTTTGATACTCTTTAGCGATATACTTATTCCCCTTCTTGCAAAAAACGGCAGTCTACATTATGCAGAAGGCAAAAGCCCTATAGCCTCAGTGAATTTAGAGGAAAAAACAGACCTTTCTAAATTAGAGTTCGTGAACAAGGCTATAAAGTTAATCAAATCTGAAGCAAAAGATGTTGCGCTTCTTGGTTTTGCTGCTGCACCTTTTACGCTTATGTGCTATACCCACACCAGTGGTGATTTTACAAAACTCAAAACCATGGCGTTTTGCGAAACTCAAAGGTTTAAAAGCATCATTGAACAGATAACAAGCTTAACAATCGAATATTTAAAACTTCAGCTGAAGGCAGGTTGTGATGCCGTTCAGCTTTTCGACAGCTGGGTTGGCATTATGCCCCAAAAAACATTTAAAGATATAATAGCACCACAGCTAAAAAAAATAAGAGATAATGTAGCTGCACCTGTTATCTACTTTTCAAAGGATTCAAATCATCTATTGGATGACATTGCAAAAATTGGTTTTGACTGCATCAGTGTTGATCAAAAAGTAAATATAAAAGACACTTATGAAAAATACTCCTGTTGCATGCAGGGCAATTTGGACAACACGCTGCTTTTGTGCTCCAGAGAAATTATAAAACAGGAAGCTGAGAATCTATTAAAAGAAACAAAAGGCATTCCACACATATTTAACCTCTCCCACGGTGTATTGCCTCAAACACCGCAGGAAAATGTAAAGTTTTTGGTCGATGTCGTACACAACTTTAGTTAATCTTGGCGGTATAAAAAAACCAACTGACATACCCATTTTTCTCTTTAACATGTTTAACGACAGGTTTATATTAAACATACCACAGCCGTTGAGGTTTTTTTTAGCTTTTGCAATAACAACTTTAAGAGCAAAAGAAACCTACAAAATACTCAAACAAACCCCCTCTACCCTTGAGGAGACAACAAAAAAACAAACAGAAAAACTAAAAAATATCTATAAAAAAAATGTAAACTATGTGTTTTCCTACACAAAACCAAAACTCAAGAAAGCAGAAATCTCTTTGCCTATGTTTTGTTTTTTCAGCAAAACCACTCACGGCAAAATTCTTAGCCTTTCAAAAAAAACCCTGCCTCCGTTTTTTATTTATTTAGAATTTGTAGATATGCTACTTATTAGACTCAAACGATTTGAAAAGCTCAAAAACTGCGCTGTGCTATTTTCAGCCCACTCAATACCCTTAAAATACTCAAAAACAGATAGCTACGATAAAGATTTAGATAGATTTAGGCTTCTGCTTAACAATCTTCTAAAACTCCCCGTTTTTTTATCGTTTCAATCAAAATTAGGTCCAGTGAAATGGCTTGAGCCTTCAACATCCTCTGCAATAAAACAGCTATCAAAATTCTACAGCTGCCTAATTATTGTTCCCATTAGTTTTTGTTCAGACAATACAGAAACAATAAACGAAATAGATATAATTTACAAAAAAGAGGCTTTTGAAAGTGGTTTTAAAATATTTCACAGAATACCATGTTTTAACGACGATGCAGATTTTATCAAACTTATGAGTAAAATTATTCCCTGAGTTTTTCGCAATCCTTTTTTCCGGTTTTTAAGTAAAGCTTAAACTTCTTAAGCCAATTAGGCTCACCATCTGGTGAAAGCTTCAAAAAACTCAAGAATTTAACCACCTTCTCCACAGTCTCTGGATGCAGGTAATGCTCTATAGCGCAGGCATCTTCAAATGCAATCGCTTCATCAACCTGCAAAACATCAATAAGAAATTCACTTAAAACCTTATGCCTATTGTAAAGTTTTTCACCTACTTCTCTGCCTGCTTTTGTAAGTTCAATATAACCATAACTTTCATGATTTATTAACCCTTTACTTTCAAGTTGCTTTACTGCATTGACAACCGAAGGCATTTTGACATTAAGTCTATTTGCTATCTGCTTGATTCTTACAACCTTTGATTCTTGAGAAATCTCATAAATTGTCTTCATATAATCTTCAGTAGATGGTGTAAGCTTCAAATCACTCATTTTTATCCTCTAAAGACTCCTTTTGTGAAAAATCCACCTTTTCTATTTTTTCAAATGCTGCCGTGATCTTTTGAGTCGATATTGAAAACTCTGTTGCATCCTTATGCAGCTTTTCAACATCCTTAAATAGCTTCTCCCACCTTGTTTTAAATCGGTTAAAGTTATCTGCAAGTTTTCTAAGCTCAATCTGAATCTGCTCTGCCTGCTTTAGCGTTTTTATATCCCTTGAAACAGCCTGAATGGTTGTAAGAAGCGCAAGCAGAGTTGTAGGAGATGCTATCCAGACTTTATTTCTTCGTGCAAACTCAACAATATCTGCATGATAGGCATTTATATGGGCAAAGATAGCCTCAGCAGGCAAAAACATAACGGCCATATCGGCTGTTACACCGCCAATAATATATTTACCAGCAATATCGGAAATATGTTTTTTTACATCCCTTTTGAATTGTTCCTCAAACTGTTTTTTCTCTACCCCCTCAGCCTCTATCATTTTTACATAATTCTCAAGAGGAAACTTTGAATCGATCGCAACAATGCCTACATTTGGTATTTTCAAAACAGCATCGGCTATAACCTTTTTTGAATCGTTTGTAAGACTGTATTGAATGTCGTAAAGCTCCCGTGATTCCCCAAACACACTGGCAAGTATATTTTCCAGTCTAACCTCGCCAAAAACACCCCTCTTCTTTTTATCATCAAGGATTTTTTGAAGTGAAACGACCTCGCCTGAAAGCTCCTCTATCTTCTTTTGGGCCTCAGAAATTTTTACTATACCCTCAACAATATCTTTAAATGTTTTGTCTATATTTTCAAAACTAACACGCAGCCTTTCATCCACCCTATCACTTATCTGAAGCAATTTGTTATTTACAAGCTCCATAAAATCCTTAGCCTCTTTCTGAGATTGCATAAGCTGCTTTTCTATTGCTGTTGACAGTTCAGTGGACACCTTATCCAGCATCTCGTTTAAATCTTTAAATTTCGTATAAAACTCATCTTTAAGTGTTGAAGATAGAGTGGATACTCTATCTGAAAAGTTAATCAGGGCTTCGGTGTTTTTTTCAAAAGCCTCTTGATTGGAATTTTTTAGATCGCTAACAAGCGTTTCTAACTTTTCCTCCAAAGCCCTGTTTTCCCTCTTTTGACTGAATAGTACAGCCAGCACAACTATATTTACAACTATCAAAGCAACAACAAGATATTCAACCACTACTTTTTAACCTCTTTTTTGAGCTTACTCTCAATCGATTCAATCTTTTGCTTCATTCTGTTTGATCTGTTTTTTCTTATATCAAACTTTACGGTTGCATAGACTCTATTACAATCCTTATCAAGCGTTTTATAACATTCATTGAGAAGATTCAAGGCATCCTCCATAGATTCGGTCTCAAAAACACTACCCATAGGCGTCAGCTTATACTCAAAACCGCTTCTGTCAATAACATCAATAACACGTGATACATAACTGCTAACACTTTCACCTTTATCTGTGGGAAACATTGCAAACTCAACCAATACAGACATAACTACCCTCCAACAATATCTGATGTTCTATCCTCAACAGCTTTTTTAACCTTTTCTATAACCAATGTATCTTCAAGTGTTGAGATATCTTGCTCTATACTTTTGCCCGATGCTATAGCCTTTAATATCCTGCGAACAACCTTGCCCGAGCGTGTTTTGGGAAGCGCATCTACAAAAACGATCTCTGAAGGTTTGGCAATAGGAGAAACCTTATCCCTGACAAGTTCTCTGAGTTTCCTGACTATTTCATCATGATGTGTCTTATCAACACCATCCTTTAGAACAACGAATGCAAACACTTCCTCACCGGTTATGTCATTTGGTCTGCCAACAACAGCAGCTTCTGCTACAAACTGACAGCTTGTTAGTGCGCTTTCAATTTCAGCACAACCAATCCTGTGGGCAGAAACATTTACTACATCGTCTGCTCTTCCTTCCATCCAGAAATAACCATCTTTGTCTTTATAGGCTAAATCGCCTGTATAGTAATACTTTCCGTTAAATTTATCCCAGTAGTAATGTTTGTAGCCTTCGTCATCCTGCCAGAGTGTCCTGACCATTGAAGGCCACGGTTTTTTCAATACTAAATAACCCGTTTTATTAGGCTCCTTTATAATATTACCGTTTTCATCAACGATGTCAGGGAATATTCCAGGCACAGCTATTCCTACGCTACCGGGTTTTTGAGGAACTATTGGTAGTGATGAAATCATGTGCCCCGCGGTCTCTGTCTGACCGTATGCATCGATAACAGGGCATCTTTTTCCGCCCACATGCTCCCAGTACCACAACCATGCCGCTTCATTGAGCCTTTCACCTCCGGTTGTAAGCAGTCTTAACGAAGAAAGATCGTATTTTTTTAGCCACTCCTCACCCCTCCTCATCAATGCTCTGATAGCCGTTGGTGCAGTGTACATAACATTTATTTTATATTTATCAACAAGATACCACCACTGCGCTGGTGTGGGATAAAGTGGTGTTCCCTCATAAATGAAAGTCGTGGATCCTATCGATAACGGTCCATAAAGCGTATAGGAATGACCCGAGATCCACCCTATATTTGCAGTTGACCAGAATGTATCTTCCTCTTTTAAGTCAAAAACCCATCTGGCAGTAAGGATTCTCCACAGTAGGTAGCCTGCAGTTGTATGAACAACACCTTTTGGTTTTGCTGTTGAACCTGAAGTGTATATAATAAACAGTGGATCTTCAGAATCCATTGGCTCAGGCTCGCAATAAGGTTTGGCATAATCAGGATCACTCATTAAATCCTGCCACCAGAAATCCCTTAAGGTCTTCATGGGGACATCTCTATCAGCATGCCTTACAACAACAACATACTTAACAAACTTTAATTTTTCTATTGCTTTATCAACATTTTCCTTTAATGGAATCGTTTTTCCTCCTCTAAAGCCACCATCAGCCGTTAAAACAATGGAACTTTTTGAATCCATAATCCTTTCTTTTAATGCCACAGAGCTCATACCTGCAAATACAACGGAATGAATCGCACCTATCTTGGTGCAGGCAAGCATCGCGATGGGGAGTTCTGGAATCATGGGCATGTATATTATAACCACATCGCCCTTTTTAACCCCAAGCGTCTTTAAAACATTGGCAAATTTGTTTATCTGATACTGAAGCTCTCTATATGTAAGGATCCTTGTCTCACCCTGCTCAGACTCCCAAATGATAGCAGCTCTATTTTTTTTACGGGTAGTAACATGCCTATCAACGCAGTTGTAACACATATTGAGTTTGCCGCCCTCAAAAAATTTAAAAAACGGTGCATTTGAGTCATCCAAAACCTTTTTATATGGCTCAAACCAGCTAATCTCTTTTTTTGCAAAATAATCCCAGAATCCCTCAAAATCTTCTTCAGCCCATTTTGTTAACCTTTCATATTCCTCTTTTGTTAAATTCGCTTTCTTAAGAAACTCCTCCCTTATCTGTACAACCGTACCGTTCATAGCTCCCCCCTATTTATCTTATGATTTACATAATTATAAGAAAGCTTCCAAAAATAGTCAAGAATTTGACAAACCAGATAAAAAATTTAATAAAATAAGCCCATGAATATTACGCTGATCGGATTGCCTTCATCTGGCAAAAGCTCTGTTGGAGTTATACTGGCAAAACTACTTGTAATGGAATTTATCGATACCGATATTATTATCCAAAACAGACACAATCAGTCGCTTCAACAGCTCGTCGATAAACTGGGATATGATGATTTCATCAAAATTGAAGAGAAAGCCATTCTTGATTTAAATCCATCAAACAGCGTCATAGCACCTGGCGGTAGTTTCATCTACTCCCAAAAAGCTATTGAGCACTTAAAAAATATCTCTACACTTATATATCTAAAAATTAGCTACAAAGAGATGCTTACAAGGCTTGGAGACTACTCCCAAAGAGGACTTATTTTGCCTTTTAATCAGACGCTCAAAGATATGTATGAATTTAGAACAAAAAAGTATTCAGAAATATGCGATTTGGAGATAGAAAACGAACACATCACACCATACGATGCAGCTGTAAAAATAAAAGAGGCTTTAGATGGAGTTAAATAAAAAGATCGTTGCAATTATAATAATACTCTATGCGGCTACTGCCTTTTTGAATTTAGGGAAAATGTATTTGCGACACGAAGAGCCGCGCAGGGCAATTATTGCCCTTGAGATGAACTACACGCACAACTACATAGCTCCCACGGTGCTTGGCAGAAACTATTACAAAAAGCCCCCGCTTCACAACATTATAATAGCAATATTCTTTAAAATCTTTGGCGTCAATGAATCCTCAGCCAGATTGATCTCTGTGTTATCGATGTTTGGCATAGCCCTATTAATATTTTTAGCCATCAAAGAAATAGTTGGGTTTGAGGCGGCTGTTTTTGCTGCTTTGGGTTTTGCCACAAGCTATATTGCCTTAATTCAATACGGAATGCTTGCAGAAACCGATATGTTTTTTTCCTTACTTGTTTTTGCAAGCATGCTGTGTATTTTTTACGACAGGATCCTTCTTGGTAGCTTTTTAACTGCTTTAGCGCTGCTAACTAAGGGGTTTCCTGCCCTTCACTACTTCTATTTAACGCTTTTTGGCTGGTATATCTACAAAAAACAGCCAAAAAAGATCTTTAGCAAAAGGGTTATAGGCGGTGGCATTATTATTTTATCGATCTTTTTTGGATGGCTATTGTTATTATCAAAAGGCGACATACACAGATTTAATCTTGCATTGGGGTTTCTTCTTCAGGCCTCTGGAAGCAGGGTTGAAAGCATTCAGCACATATTTGAATCACTAAAGCATTTGATTATCTTTCCTATTTCTTTCTTTATACATGGATTGCCCGCATCAATTGTTTTTTTATTCTTCCTAAACAGTGATTTTAGAGCTAATTTTAAAGAATCCATCACAAGCAATAGCAAAATATCCAGCCTGTTTTATTTTTCTGTCATATCTTTTGTTGTTAACTTTTTGATTTATGCCATAATACCCGATGGGAGAGTAAGGTATACACTGCCACTTTTTGGAATAACAGCCCTCATCTACGGCATTATTTTTTATGTCTATGAGTTCAATGAAGCAGTAAATGCAAAAAAATATTCATTATATGTTTTGTATTTCTTTATAGCCGTATTCGCTGTTGCACTGCTATTTGACTTAGAGTTTCTAAAAACACCATCCATAATGGAAATTTCTCTTGCACTTGTAATATCCTTCCTTTTTATTGTCTTAATAAAAAAAACCCAATCAAACAGTCTGAATCTATTATACTGTGTTGTAGCATCAGGGTTATTGCTTAAACTTGCCTATGCGGCAACATATGAATCCTATCTGTATACCTACTACACAAACTACCGCGGTATAGCCTCAAAGATGGCAAAAATTATTTTGCATAATAATCCACGATATGTTATGACTGATGGCGGAAATTTAAGACTATTTTTTTACCTTGAGAGGGATTTAAAGATGCAACTACACCCTATCAAAAATGGCAAAAATGGCATTATTATCACAAGGAATCCAAAAAGAGTAAAAACGGTTATAAACTCTTTTTCTTTACCTGACCACATATACTATATTGGAAAAAATTAGGAGGTGTTTTTATGTTGGATGAAAGGATAATCTCTCGAGCAATCCTTGAGCGATATTCAAAAAAACTCTTAGATTACCTTGAGTGCGATGTAGCAATCGTTGGTGGTGGCCCTGCAGGAATAGTCTGCGCATACTACTTGGCCAAGGCCGATGTAAAGGTGGCATTGTTTGATAAGCGTTTAACAATCGGTGGCGGCATGTGGGGCGGCGCAATGCTTTTTAATGAGATTGTTGTTCAGGAGATAGGAAAATCTATCCTTGATGAATTCGAAATAAACTACGAAAAATACACAGATGGATACTATACAGCAGACTCCATAGAAGCTGTTACAACCCTTATTTCTAAGGCTACAAAAGCAGGTGCTAAAATATTCAACGCCATAGAGGTTGAGGATGTTGTGTTCAAAAAAATCGACGGACAATACAGGGTAAACGGCCTTGTTATTGGCTGGACAACAGTAAATATGGCTCATTTACCGGTTGACCCACTTGTTGTAACATCCAAATTTGTAGTGGATGCAACAGGTCATGATGCAGAGGTGGCAAGTGTGCTTACAAGGAAAGGCAAAATAAAGCTCAACACAGATTCAGGTGAAGTGGTCGGAGAAAAACCGATGTGGGCAGAAGTAGGCGAACAGTCAACCATTGACCATACAAAAGAGGTCTATCCAGGGCTTATTGTGGCTGGTATGGCAGCTGTTGCAGTAAGTGGCTCCCACAGAATGGGGCCTGTTTTTGGTGGTATGTTAAATTCAGGTAAAAAAGCTGCTCAGATTATAATCGATCAGTTAAAATAACTTGATTTTTTCAAAAAAGCGCCTAAGCTTATAAAAAAGGCGCGGAGGTGAAATATGAATATAAATACATCGCTAAGCGGAATCAGAAACGCTTTTGTAAGGCAGGATGTAGTTGCAAACAACATCGCCAACATAAACACAAAAAACTATAAACAGATCAATGTCGTAAACGAAGAACAGAAAAACGGGGGAGTGAAAGCTACATTCAACAAATCAAAAGCTACTCCAACACACAACAAAAACAATGTCAACCTTGCCCAGCAGATGGTTAACCAGATGAATAATGTCAATCAAGAAAAAGCAAATGTGAAGGTTGTAAGAGCTCAAAACGAAATGATTGGTAGCCTGATTGATCTAAAAGCTTAGCTGTTAATCATTTAAAAATTTAAGGGGGCATCAAGCCCCCTTTTTTTATTACCTTTTTGCCCACAAACCGTGGATATTACAATACTCTCGTGCCCATACCTCTTTGCCCTCGGGCACTTCAAAAACAGCCTCAGGTGCATCTCCAGGATTTAAGAATTTCTTATACACAACACCGTCTACTACAAGTTCAATCCATTCAATGTAGTGTTTCTCCTCCATTGGATGGGCTGTGTTTTCGCCAACCTTTACAATATACTTATCACCTTCCCTCTTTATGAAAGGCACATGCTTCTCTGTAGATGTGTCTGCTGTTTGCTCATCAAGCTTCTTCATAGGCTGTCCGCAGCAAACAAGCGCATCTGCACCCTCATGCAGCACCTCAATAATGTTTCCACAGATATCACATTTGTAAACCTCAAACCTCTTTGTCATAATCCACCTCCTCTTTTTTATATTTCAGGCGTATATTGCCTTTGAGCTAATTCCCTATCAAGCATAAACAGTCCGTTTTTGCTCCCATCAATAAGCTTTAATATATCTATAATCTCTCTATCGTTTGCCTCTTCTTCTACCTGCTCATCTATAAACCACTGCAACATGTTGTAGGTTGCCCTATCTTTGAGTTTTTCGGCAAGGTCAACAAGCTCATTGATGCAGGCTGTAATATGCTGCTCATGTTTCAATGTTTCTTCAAATGCATGCAGTGGCGACTCCCAGCTATTCGGCGGCTCTTTAATTGCCATAAGTTTTACAGGCTCACCCTGCTGTGATAGGTAGTTAAAAAACTTCATCGCATGGTCTGTCTCCTCTTTATACTGAACCATCATCCAGTTTGAAAAACCGTTTAAACCTATGGAATCAAACCATGCAGCCATAGACAGATAAAGATAAGCAGAATAAAGCTCCTCGTTGATCTGCTTGTTCAATGCATCAACCATCTCTTTCTTTAACATTTTTAATCCTCCTTCAATTGATAGTAGCATCTTTTTGGGCTTTCTATTATACCCTCTTTTTTTAGCTGTTTTATGATT
The DNA here is from genome assembly GCF_000744435.1 of Hippea jasoniae. NCBI lineage: Bacteria > Pseudomonadati > Campylobacterota > Desulfurellia > Desulfurellales > Hippeaceae > Hippea > Hippea jasoniae. The sequence continues at coordinate 154,841 of NZ_JQLX01000014.1, read as the reverse complement.
TTCTCAACCTGTTTTTTATCTGCATTCAAGGCTTTTACAACATCCCCGCTTCTTAGGGGCTTTTGTGTCTCTTTGAATACTTTAATCACATCTTCACTTTTAACTTCTTTGGCTTCTTCAGGCTCGCCGTTTATTAAAGCTTTAAGTGTCTCTAAAACATCATCAACATGGCCTTTAACCTTTACATTTTTGTAGCTTTTAACAATGTTGAGCTGTGGATCGATAATAAAGGTGCTCCTTATTGTGCCAAAATACTCTTTTCCATAGTTTTTCTTTTTACCCCAGGCACCGTATGCTTCATGCACTTTATGATCTTCATCACTCAAAAGCAGAATATTCAAATTATGTTTTTCTATAAATTTCCTATGCGAAGAAGGTGAATCTTTGCTAATTCCTATGATTACCGCTCCTAATTTTTCAAACTCATCTTTCTTTTCAGAAAACTCTTTAGCCTCTCTTGTACAACCCGATGTGTTGTCTTTGGGGTAGAAGTAAAGCACAATCCATTTGCCCTCAAAATCCTTCAGGCAATGCTCTTTTTCCTGGCTATCAGGCAGACAAAACTCTATAGCCTTTTTCAACTCTGCCATCACAAAACTCCGATTTCTTTATGTTTTGTTTCTATCCATTCTGCAAGCTCATCAAGCTTACTATAATCATCAGCTTTAGGCAGACCCTTGATATAAACAGGTTCATACAATTCAAGCTTTAAGTTTGAAAGATTTGCCTTTAAAACATCGGCGGCTTTGCCACCCCATCCGTATGAGCCGATAATTGCGCCAAATCGTGCTTTAGGTCTTAAAGCATTGGCAAGGTATGCGCCATAAACGGCGTTTGGATGAGCACCAGCAAGCACAATAGGTGATGCAAGCACTATTGTTGCAACATCAACAAGGTCCATCGCAACCTCACCAATATCAGCTGTGGTAAGGTTTCTCATCTTAACATCAACACCTTTGCTCTCAAGGGCATCTGCCAAGTATTCAACCATTTTACGCGTGCTTTCATGCATAGAGACAAAAAGAATCAACGCCATATTAGCAGGTGTTGGATCTATCCACTCTTTGTAAGCATTAATGATATATTCAGGATTGTCAAAAGCAGGTCCATGACTTGGAGCAATGATCTTTATATCTTTCTGCTCTACCTTTTTAATATTCTTTTCAATAAAGTTTCTAAATGGCATCATAATCTCGGCATAGTATCGTTTGGCTTCGTGGTAAACCTTATCGTAATATTTTGCAAATGTGTAGGATGTGGCAACATGAGAGCCAAAGAAATCGCAGCTAAAAAGAATCTTATCTTCAATTAGATAACTGCTCATTGTCTCTGGCCAGTGAACCCACGGTGTCATAATAAACTCAATCGTTTTATCACCCAGAGAAATCGTATCCCCTTCGTCTATAATCGTGAACCTATCCTCAGGTATATGAAGTAGATCCATCTCAAACTGCATGCATTTCTTGTTTGTTATAAGCTTTACCTCAGGAAACATCTCAAGTATCTTTGGTATACAACCTGAATGATCCTGCTCTGCATGATTGGATATAAGATAATCGATCTTTTTAACATTGAGTTGTTTTAAGTTGCTTTCAAGCTCTTCCCATTTAAACGGTTCAACCGTATCAATCAACGCTGTTTTTTCACTGCCAACTACAAGATAGGCGTTATAGCTTGTGCCCTGCGGTGTTTGAACAATTTCATCAAACAATGCCCTATCCCAATCTATGGCACCCACATTGTAAACGCCCTCAGTTAATTTTTTAATCATCTACTACCTCCTCAAACTGGTCTTTTTCAACACCACAAATCGGGCATGTCCAGTCATCGGGCAGATCCTCAAAGGCTGTGCCTGGCTCTATGTCGTTTTCTGAGTCGCCTTTTTCTGGGTCGTAGATATAACCGCAAACCGTGCATCTGTACTTCTTCATCTTTACCTCTCCTTTTTTTAAATTATTTTTATTTTCTTTTTCTTCAATATAAGTAGGAGCTGTTTTGGGTGATTTTCCACCCTTTATTTCGTGATAATAAGCATATGTCATAACCTCTGCATCACTTAATATTTCTGCATCTATAACATCGGCTATAAACAATGTGTGACTGCCCACATCCACACTATCTTTTACTTTTCCTATTAGATAACCAGCGATAGATTGTTTGACAACAGGCACACCACCTTTAATCTCATAATCGATATCCTCAAACTTATCAATCTCTCTACCAGACTTAAAACCAAATCTACCTATAAGACTCAGATCAGCATTTTTTGCAAGAATAGAGACACTAAAAACTCCACTCTCCTTGATAAATTCATGTGTAAGGTTACTTTTGTTAATGCTAATAGCAATCGTGGCAGGATTTGATGTTATCTGAAAAACCGTATTGGCTATCTGACCATTTGGTTTTCTCTCTTTATTTACACTGCTTACAATATACACTCCATATGACAGCTTATGCAATACTTTTGAGTCCATCTTTACTCCTCTTTTTTAAAATTTTTCAATTAATTTTATACTTCTTTAATTCCAAACTGTCAACTTCACCAGCAACCTCCCCTAAAGAAAATTTTTCTCATTTGCAAAATATTATAATCAGTATTTCAAATTTGTCAAGAGATAAATTTTTGATGTCAGAATTTTACTTTATTCCTTTTATAAATTATTCTTTGTTTTTTATTTATTGAAAGAGAATTTAAAAGAGTTTTACAGGCAATAACATTCTAATTCTAAATTTACAAGTGGGAGGTGGAATACTTTCCTTACACATCTTTCACTCTTCAAGATAATCAAAGAGTGTGGGTGTTTTGAGTTTGTGTAGAAAATTTTTGATTTGTTTTTCAGATAATTTTACATATTCCTCGTTTATTTCGTAGCCAACATAATATCTTTCTGTTTTTATAGCAGCTATTGCAGTTTGTCCACTTCCCATAAATGGATCTAAAACAACCTCTCCTTTAAAGGTATATAATTGAATGCATCTGTATGGTAATTCTTCGGGGAATGGTGCAGGATGCCCTATTTTTCTGGCTGAAGCAGCCCGAAAGGTCCATACACTTTTTGTAAACCCTAAAAATTCTTCCTTTGATATTGTACTTTCTCTTTTTTGGGGATTCTCTCTTTTAAAGGTGTCTTTTGAAAAAACAAGGATGTATTCATGAATGTCTCTCAAAGTAGGGTTTTTAGCAGATAACCAGCTACCCCATGCAGTAGATGGACTAGCGCTTGACCCTTTATCCCAGATAATTTCCCCCCTCATAAGAAACCCAATATCTAACATATCTTTAATTATAAAAGCGTGAAGCGGTATATATGGTTTCCTTCCCAGATTAGCAACATTTATACAAACCCTACCGCCAGGGACCAAGACCCTATAAACTTCTTCCCAGACTCTTTTTAAAAACTCTCTATATTCCCTAAAAGAGAGATTTTGGTCGTATTCTTTTCCTACGTTATATGGGGGCGAAGTAACCATCAGATGGACGCTATTATCGGGTAGCTCCTCCATATTTTCGCTACTTTTGCAGAAAATTTTGTTTAGACAATCATTTGGAATAGAGTTCTCTACATACTTGACATTTCTCTCAGTAGGAAAATCATCGTATAACCTACTTGCATAAAATTCACTGGAATCATGATTTATCCTGCCAGGCACTCCGAACTTACTTGTTTTTGTACTTTTTCTTTTTTTATTCATTTTCAATCCCCCGAAGCAGTCTTAAAAATTTCTCTGCTTTTTTCTCGTATGTTGGTTCTTTGTTTGCTATTTCTATAATTCTACCAAGCTCTTTCTTTGGAAGCATGGAAGAAAAGAATTCTTTATCCTCCTTGATTATGCGGCGAAGGTCATCATATAATTCACTAATTTTGTCTATTCTTAAAAATCCTTTTTCGGGAGTGCTTTTAATGTCATTTAGGTTTGGTTTATCCAGAGGATTTGGATTTACTGAATAAAACCTCTGAATAATTCCCGCTTTTTTTAGAAAATCTACCTTGTTGTAATATGTCTTAGTGATTGGTGTGTTCCCTATAATCACAATAGGAATTTTAGAAGACTCATACCCAGAAACCCTTATATTTATGCTTTTTCCAATAGCTTTTAACATTGTATCAGAACGCAATAATCCTGGATTTCCCTGATGCGTTGTATAATCACCTATACATTTTATCTCTCCATTAGTTGGGATATATTCCCAATTCCACACAATGGACATTTTCACTTCTACTAAGAGAAGAATATTTTCGGGTTTCTGTATGCGTTGAGGAGTCTTTACTATTGCCACATCTGCTGCAGAACGCTCACCAATCCCTATTTTCTCACAAACAACATTATGGATAGCATGGGCATCCAATTCTTTTGCAAGTGGAGTTAATAAATCTTTAACCCATTTTTCGGTATAACTTCCAATAAAGGCATTTCTACTTTGTAAAGTAGTTTTCTTTCCTTTGTATTTTTTAGGCCAATATGCTAAATATCGCCCATCCTCTGTCAAATATAACAACTGTTCAGGAGTGGCAATTTCAAGTATTTTTTTAAAGAACTTATATTCTTCACCTTTACTCCATAACATTTTACTCATCACCTATATACGAAAACCTCTTCTTTAGAGCGTAACATTTTTTCTGTTTATAAATTCCATACGTGGTGTCAAGTTGTATTTTGGACCTATTGCGCATTCTAAAGTAAAGTTTAGGTAATGTCAATAAAGCATACCTTGTGTGTCATTGTCCCCATCATTATTTCTTTTGCTCTATCTATCTTTTTATATCGTTTAAAAAGTTGCTCACAATTTTTGCTAATGTATTGACAGAAAAACCTTTTTAAATATCCTTCTAAAAAAAGGAGGTGGTTTATGGATATTTTGATGATTGTTGAAAAGACTGCAAGAGAGCTTGATGAGCGTGGTAGAATACCATTCAGTGCGGTAGACATTCAGGAGCATATTCAAAAAAATTTTAACCGCAATCTGGATTTAAACAGCATAAACCAAGCCATAGAAACCCTGCTTGTTTCAAACCCGAAGCAGGCACCCATTAGAAAATGCCTATATAAAGAGAAAAACGGCGGATATTCATACCTGCATGCCTGCTCATTTGGCGCAGGTTAATTACTTTACATACAACTCAAAGATGTTTATATTGGTATAAAAGCGAGGTTGTAGAATGGAAAATTTTTTGAATATGTTAAAGTTTGACAATCGCGGCTTGATACCGGTCATTGTAGTGGATTTTTACAACAATGAGGTTTTGATGCTTGCTTGGGCAAATAAAGAAGCGGTAAAAAAAACGATAGAAACCGGTTTTGCGCATTATTTTTCCAGATCCCGCCAAAAACTCTGGAAAAAGGGCGAAACAAGCGGTCATACGCAGAAGATAAAGCGAATTCTGTTTGATTGCGATGAGGATACCCTGATGTATGTTGTTGAACAAAAAGGCGCTGCATGCCACACAAACCACAGAAGCTGCTTTTTCAGGGAATATTACCGCGGCTCAATCAGAGAAATAGCCCCTGTGATCGAGGGTGATGATATAATTTACGATCTTGAAGAAAAGCATGATATTTTAAGAAAAATCTACAATCTTTTACTTGAAAGAAAACAAACACTACCGCAAAACTCATACACAGCAACCCTATTTAAGACAGGCGATGATAAAATCTTAAAAAAGGTGGCAGAGGAGACTGCTGAGGTTATAATAGCTGCAAAAAACAACGAAAAAAGCGAGATAGTATATGAAGCTGCTGATTTAATATTTCACCTGCTTGTTTTATTTGCACAAAAAGAGCTACCACCTGAGGCAGTATTGGAGGAACTCTCACGAAGATTTGGCATATCAGGGAAGTTTGAGAAAGAAACAAGACAATGAAAATAGCCTTTGTGCTTGATGAAATCTGGGATAGCGCTCTTACAAGCTATTCTCTTAGAATTGCACAGAATCTAAAAAAACACACAGCCGTTTTAGTTGGTGTTGAAAACAGTTATGTCGCAAAAAAATTCAAACACATCCACACCATCAAAGCACTGAGAAACAAAAATCCATTTAAAACATTTTCTGGTTTTAACTCACTAAAAGAAACACTCAAAAACATAAATCCTGAAGTAGTTGTTACAATAAGAGGGGATGCAACCCTGCTTGCCTGCCTGTTAAAAAAGACACTGAATTTTCAAGTGTATCGCATCTTTGGTGAGCAAAAAACACTCAAAACGCCAGCAGGCTGTATCGATAAATTAATTCTTCCATGTAACTACCTAAAAAGCTTTATTCTCAGAGCAATTGCAGAAAAAACCGTTGTTTTTCAACACTTCTATAACCCTGTATTTTTTTACTCCCAGGAGGGTGGTAAAAAAGCAAAAGAGCGACTTGGGCTTGATGGCTATTTTGTATTTGGTGCTGTGGGAAGATTCGATAGGGTCAAAGGTTTTGATATGCTTATAAGAGCCTTTGCAAAGGCTGATATACACAATGCGTTTCTTGTAATAATAGGCAGAGAGGAGGGAATAAAAACCACTCAACTTAAAGCTATTGCAAAGCAAAATAATATTGAAGATAGAATTATAATAATTGACACAAAAAGAACCGATATAAACGAAATAGTAAACGGATTTGATGTGGGAGTTATAAGCAGCATAGATAGTGAGGTGATTCCACGCGTGTTTTTTGAATTCTTACAAACAGCCAAACCCATAATAACCACGGATGTTGGATGCTTAAAAGAGGTGGCAAAGCCATCCTTTAGCATCGTGGTCCCACCTGATGAGAATAGCCTTGCAGATGCCATAAAAAGGATGGCTTTAAAAGCTAATGAACTAAAAGAAATGTCAACTGCTGCAATAAATGAATCTAATCAATATCGGCTCGATGTAGACTCACTGTTTAATTGAGATCAAAAACTTTTCAAACTGACCCTTTTGAGCCATCTCCACAGCCCTGCTGCCTATCACAACACCATCTGCATAACTGCAGGCTTTCTTTATATGCTCCTTTGTCTTGATGCCAAAACCCACAACAACACCGTGCCTTGCACCCTTTAAAAATTTTAACCTCTCTATGCTATCTTCATCTAAGCCAAACTCACCGCCTGTTGTGCCCCTTATTGAAACAAAATAGATAAAATCATTTGTTTTTTGTTTAATCTTTTTTAATGTCTCAAAGCTGCTCTCTGGTGTTGTAAAATACACAAAGCCTGTATCGAACTTATCAAAAACAGCTTTAAATCTTTCTGATTCTACAAACGGCACATCTGCAATAATCACACCATCGATAAACCTGTAGCGTTGCGCAAAAGTTTCTATACCGCAGCCAAAAACAAGATTTGCATAGGTCATGATATAAAGCCTGCCATCAAAAATCTCTCTTGATTTTTTTATCGATTCAAAAAAATCATTAGCTGAATATCTCTTTAATGCCTCATTTGATGCCTTCTCTATTATAGCTCCATCTGCCACAGGATCTGAAAACGGCAAACCTATCTCTAAAAAATCTATCCCATAGCGCTCGCACATCTTTACATTTTCTATAAAACTATCCTTATCTGGATAGTTGCAAACAAGATATATGCCAATTTTACACATCTATCTCCTCCAGATCTTCAATAATACCCAGATCCTTATCGCCCCTGCCTGAAAGATTTATAATCACCGTTTGATTCTTAAATCTATCAGCATTTTTAACAAGCCAACCTAAAGCATGAGAGCTCTCAAGTGCAGGTATGATTCCCTCAAGCCTGCTTAAAAGTCTAAAGGCTTCCAAAGCCTCATTATCAAAACAAACGCCGTATTCCACTCTGTCTGTATCCTTAAAAAAACTATGCATCGGCCCCACACCGGGATAGTCAAGACCTGCTGCAATTGAGTGAACATCTGCCACCTGACAATCGCTATTCTGCAAAAGATAACTTAGACAGCCATGCAGAATTCCTGCCCTGCCTTTGGTTAATGTAGCTGAGTGCAATCCTTCTTTTAAGCCTTTTCCACCTGCCTCAACACCCACGAGTTTGACTTCTCTATGTTTTACAAAATTATTAAAGATCCCCATTGCGTTGCTTCCACCACCCACGCAGGCAATAACAGCATCAGGCAACCTGCCAATAAAATTCTTAATCTGCCTTTTTGCCTCCTTTGATATAACCGATTGAAAGTATGTCACAATTTCGGGAAATGGATAAGGCCCGACAACAGAACCAATCAAATAATGGGTGGTTTTGACATTTTTGACCCAATCCCTTAAAGCCTCGTTAATGGCGCTCTTCAGTGTTTTTGAGCCTTTTTTAACCACTTCAACCTCAGCGCCCAAAAGCTTCATTCTCAAAAGGTTATGCTTCTGTCTTTTCGCATCAATCTCACCCATATAGATTTTGCAGTTCATTCCAAACAAAGCAGCTGCCGTTGCTGTTGCCACACCGTGCTGACCTGCACCTGTTTCTGCTATTATGCGATTTTTGCCCATAAAACGGGCAAGCACAATCTGACCCAGTGTGTTGTTTATCTTATGAGCCCCGCTGTGGAGCAGATCCTCCCTTTTTAAAAAAACTGTTACACCCAAATGCCTGCTTAAATGACTGGCAAAATATAACGGTGTTGGCCTGCCAGCATAGTTTTTAAGGTAGTAATTGAGATCTTTTATAGCCTCTTTGTTTTTTTTAAATGCTTTGAACGCATCTTCAAGCTCATCAAGCGCTCTTATTAATGTCTCAGAAACAAATCGACCACCGTATTGACCATAGTAACCCTTCATTGTTCACCTCTAACAGCCTTCATAAATTCTTCCATTTTTTTAAAACTCTTTTTAGATGGATACTCTTCAATTGAGCTTACAAGATCAACACCAAAAACACCCATTTCTTTGAGCTTTAAAACATTTTGAGCGTTTATGCCTCCTGCAACAAAAAGCCTGTCTTTAAAATCAACATCATCAAGCAAATCCCAGTTAAAACTTTTCCCTGCCCCGCCAAAAGAGTCCACATAACAATCAAACAGAATAAATCCATCCTTTTTAACATCAGGCAGTTTATCTTTAATGCGATAAACCCTGATAGCATTAGGCAAATCAAAATCCTCATAAACCTGTGCAAAATCAAGCATGCAATAATTCATAATATCAACAATCTCATCTTTTGACTGCCCAACAAAAACACCAACCGTCTTTACTTTTGTATGAAGCCTTGACAGGATCTGTTTTACCTTTTCTGGCTCAACAAAACGCTTGCTTTTCTTAAAAAAAACAAAACCCACAAAATCCACACCCAGTTTGGCAGCAAAACCAACATCCTCAAGGTTAGTCATTCCGCAAAATTTAACCCTCATCCTAAAAACTCCCTGAATTTCTCTTCAACATCGCCTTCAAGCAAAGCCTCACCTATTAAAAATCCATCTGCAGAAGTTCCAAAAAATTCTATATCCTTTTTTGTTTTAATGCCGCTTTCTGCAACCTTAATGCATTCAAAATCTACATTCTTAAGAATGGTTTTTGCCCTTTTTAGGCTTATCGAAAGACTATCCAAGTCTCTACTGTTTATGCCAACAACAGCAGGCTTTAGCGGCTTTATCCTTTTAAGTTCATCAAGAGAATGCACCTCAACAAGCACCTCAAGACCCAATTGTATTGCATAATCGTAAAGCTCAAGCAGTTTTTCATTATCGAGAATCCTCACAATGAGCAAAATAATATCTGCACCGCAGCTATAGGCTTTATCGATCTGCTTTTTATCGATAAAAAAATCCTTGGCAAGTATGGGCAGGTTAACGCCAGAAAGCTTTTCTAAAAGCTCAAAACCACCGCCAAAAAATCTATCATCTGTTAAAACACTGATGCCTTTTGCATATTTCTGATATATATTTGCAACATAAAAAGGGTCGATTTTAAACGCTCCAAAAGAAGGCGATGACTGTTTAATTTCTGCAATGATATTAACCTGACCCGCTTTAAAGAAATCCTTTAGCCTAAAAATGGGCCTATTGCGTTTTTTATCGATAGTTAAGTGATTTATTTGCTCTCTCTTGTATTGTAATATCTGCTCAAGCAGCCTCATCTTTCATCCTCAGACTCAAAAGTTTTTCAAGGGCTTTACCTTTTGTAATCGCCTCTTTTGCAACTCTAAAGCCTTCCTCAACAGACTCGGCCACACCTGCAACAAACAGGGCAAAAGCAGCATTGAGGGCTATTGCGTCTGCTAATTTTTCATGTTTCCCTTCAAATGTTTCAATAAGCAGCTTTGCGTTTGTTTTTGCATCAAAACCCTTTATATCTTCAAGGCTTCCCGATATATTTAACTCCTCTGGGTCAAATACAAGCATTTCTTCAACATCGTTTTTCCTTATCAAGCACTTTGTCTTTGAGGCTATGCTTATCTCATCAAGTCCGTCAAAGGAGCTTACCATGCATACATTTTTCATACCTATTATCCTTGTTGCATCAAACATCCTTGCCAGAAATTCCCTGCTAAAAACGCCTATAAGCTGTGATGTTGCTTCAAACGGATTTAGAAGTGGTCCAATGAGATTGAATATCGTTCTTCTCTTTAATTGTTTTCTAACCTCTGCCACAGCTCCAACGGCAGGATGATAAACAGGGGCAAACAGAAAAACAAAATCGTTGCGCTTTAAAAACTCTAAAGCTTCATCGGGTTTCAATTGAGTAGGAATGCCAAGCTCATTAAGCAGGTCTGCTGAGCCGCTTTTTGATGTAATAGCCCTGTTGCCGTGCTTTGCAACCTTTACAAACAGACTGCAAACAATAGCAGAAGCCGTAGATATATTGAAAGTTGATTTGCCATCGCCACCTGTGCCACATGTATCAAGCAAATTAAACCCCGTATTGACCAGTAAAGCATGGGATTTTAAGCAACTTACAGCCGCTGCAATCTCCTCTGCTGTTTCACCTTTATCGGCAAGTAAACTCAAAAATTCTGCAACATCCTCAGACTTTGCTTTTTGAGAAACAATCTCCTCAAATGCGGTTTTAGCCTCATCAAAATCAAGATTCTCATTAAGTTTTAGTTTTCCAATAGCCTCAGTCAACATGACAAACCCCCTTTATAAAATTTTTTACTATTTGCAGCCCGAACTGTGTTGTATAGGATTCCGGATGAAACTGGACGCCGTAGATTTTTAGATTACTATTTTCTATGGCCATAGTTTCATTATCACTCAAAGAGATTGCTGTTTTGCTAAACCCATCCCCAGAACCATCAACAACAAACGAATGGTAGCGTGTAGCATCAAATGTTTCATTTATGCCCTCAAAAATCACGCTATTTTCAATAATCTGTATTTTATCAACCCTGCCGTGCATAACTGTTTTTGCCCTTCTTATTGAAAATCCATAAACAAAACCTATAACCTGCATACCCAGACAGACGCCAAAGATCGGCAACCTGCCACCAAAAAATTCAACAGCATCCACACTAAGCATTGCATTTTTTGGATGAGAAGGGCCGGGTGAGATAACTATAGCCTTCAAATCGCTGATGTTTTTTAATAGGCTTAAGCTTTCAGTATTCTTTAAAACCCGTATTTGCTCAAAAAAGCCTAAATATGAATAGAGGTTAAAGGTAAAAGAATCATAATTGTCTATCAAAACTATCATCAACACCTCCTGCTCTTAAAAGAGCCTTTAGCTTATTTATAGTTTCTAAATATTCACTCTCTGGATTACTGTAAGCCACAATGCCTGCACCAGCCTGAAGCCTTGCTATGCCACCCTCAAAAATGGCCGTTCTGATTGTAATGGCTAAATCGGCATTTCCATCAAAACCCACATAACCGATGCAACCGCCATATGCCTGGCGGGGTTTTGTTTCAATCTCATCGATAAATTCAATCGCTCTAACCTTTGGAGCACCGCTTAATGTACCTGCAGGAAAGCTACTTGCAATTACATCGTTAAGCGATAAATCATCCCTGATATCTGCTTCAACATTCGAGACAATGTGGATAACATGAGAATAAACCTCAGGTTTCATAAATGATGTAACAGATACACTGCCAATTGGTGCAATCCTTGCAAGGTCGTTTCGTGCAAGGTCAACAAGCATGATATGCTCTGCCCTTTCTTTGGCATCCTCAAGCAGTTGTTGTTTGATTTTTTGAATGTCGTCTGTTTTTGGTTTTGTGCCTGCTATGGGTCTGATTGTTGCAACATTGTTTCTTATGCGCAGGTGTATCTCAGGTGATGAGCCCACAAGTTTTAAATCCCTGTTTTTAAAATAAAACATATATGGCGATGGATTAATGCGGCGCAATTTCCTGTAAAAATCAAACGGATCTATACCGCTAAAGCTTAAAAAATTACTCAAAACAACCTGCAGAGCCTCACCGTTGTTTAGCTGATCAACAATGTATGCAACATGCTTGACAAACTCATCTTTTGAAAACATAAAATCCTCTAAGGTTGCTTTCTGTTGTTTTGCTGTATAGCCGTTTTTTAATGTCTTTATCTTTTGCAGAAATTTAAAGAAGGTGTTTTTGAATTCGATAAAATTCTCATTAATCGGCTTATTTTTATCAAAAAAATAGCAAACAGCTGCATAGAGCCTGTTTGTATAGTTATCATACACCAAAAACCTATCAACCTTAAAAAACACGCCATACGACGATGGCTTTTTAGTAAGAGGTTTCCTCAACAGACCAAAAAGCTCCACTGCCTCAAAGCCATACCAGCCAACCCATCCCCCAGAAAAATCACCCAAATTGGCAGTTTTAAAGAGTCTGTAGCTGTTAAACGACATCTGAGAACCTGAAACAGGCAGAATATCTTCGGGATCAAATCCAAGAAACGAAAACCTGCTGTAGGTTTTATCCTCTTTGGCTGACTCAAGCAGAAACAGATTGTCATGGTCAAGCAGCCTGGCAAGTATGGAGACAGGAGTATCAAGATCACCCTCAATCTCCTCATAATCCACAATGCCATCAAAACCTTCATCAAATGCCAAAGAAAAACGATCAAAATCAACCATAAACACCTCCCAAAACAAAAAAGCCGCCTTCAGGCAGCCAGCAGGTCCACCCGAAGACGGCTTAGCCAAATAAAAAAGCCGCCTGCCTGAAGGATCTGCTGGCCACCCCGCCAACCGACCTTCAAACAGACGGCCAAAAATACAAAGGCAGGGTAGCTACCTCATGCTACCCCACCACCAGCTATTGCGTTCTATAACAACATTCAAACCAGCTCTTTGACTCATCGTGTCTTTATTATCAAATAATTTTGCAGAAGTCAAGAATACCAACCTTTTTTCTGTTTAAGTCTATAGCTTTTTCCTGATTGAGTATATGGCTGCGGCAGATCTCAAATCAGAAACTACTGAATTAGATGGTTAACTATCTATTATATTTGAAGAGAGGCTTGCATGATAGAATTTACACAGTTTAGGGGACAGTCCCACTAAATTTGCTAAACTTTCTCTGATAAATTCAGATTATCTAAAAAACTAACATATATATCTTTAATCCTTTGAAAAATTTCTTCACTCAGCCTCTGATCATATAAATGAGAGCTAAGGTTTCTATCTTCTAATATATCAAGGATTATTTCATCATCGTCTATTATGTTTGCTTTGAAAGCTTCCTTTATGCAATTTCTTGGTGAATAACAATCGATGCCCTGAAATTGCAACATAGTTTTTAATGTTTTCCATAGCAGCTCTGTGGTAAACTCAAATCTCTGGATAACGCCATCTTTATCAAGATCATCTTTTGCATGGTTCACAGCCTCTTTTAGTCTATTTAAGGCTTTTTCAAATGTATTTATTTTTAGCAAAACCTCACTTTTTTTCATATAACACCCTGCCCTCCTTTAGAATAATGTTTTTAAAATCCTCATTAATATCTGTTAGAAAAACTAAATCAATATCGTATAACCCACTTGCCTTATCAATCTGTTCTTTTAACTTCCTTTTTTCTCTAAAATTTAGCTTTAAATCAACAGCAATATCTATGTCTGAGTTTTTTCTATTGTATCCCTTTGCCCTTGATCCAAAAAGTATAATTTTGTCGGGATTATAACTCTTTATAATCTCCGCAATTCTTTTAATATATTTTTGAGCTTTGTCTTCTTTTGTCCGCATTTTTTCCATTGTAGTTTAAACGGGTAGAAAACGCAATAGTTTTGCCATGTTAAGCAGGATGGTGTTGGGTGTTTCTCTGCTTTGTTCTTGGTAAAAAAGAATAAAAAAATAAGCTAAAAACGATAAGCTCGTTTAACTCAAACATATCATTTTCTTAACGCCTATCTGCTTGAATTTTTAGGAGCAGTTGAGTGAGACTTGGAAATATTAAAATTATAGGTATGTTAAAATAAAATGCAGAATTTAATCATCTATTTTTAAGAACAACCCCCGTTTATAACGCCGTGAATATTTGTATCTTCCTTTATAACTTCAGGGTTATCGCAGGTATTTGTACAAATAGTTGCTCCGTTGCTGTTGTTGTGATTCATTAAACCAGAACATCTGTTTTTTGGACAAAACACAATAATTTTTCCACAGGTTCCATTATCTCTCTCAAATGTAATTTTCAGCGGAATATCAACCTTCAAATCGCCGTTTGCATCAATTGAAATTGTATCGTTATCTGGTGAATATGAGCATTTTATAGAACCAGTGCCAGAGTAACCTGTTGCATCACATACACCATTTGGAAACTTTTCCTCATCTGCCACTATGTTTTCAGCCCATGTTTTAGCTGTATTAAGATTTGTTTGAATTTTTGTATATGCTGCGTTTGCTCTATATTTGTTGTATTGGGGAATAGCGATAATGGCCAGAATGGCCATTATCGCTATAACAACAAGAAGCTCTATAAGTGTTATACCGTTACTACATGCAATTTTCATTTAATGTGGCATAAATAAGTGGAATTATCAAAATCTTCTATGTTACCAACTGTTCCTGATATTTTGCATCCAAACTTATATCCTCCCATATCGTAATTAGATTTTACACCCACGTAATCCTCTATATTCACTGTTGTTCCATTGTCAATTTTCAAGATGACTCGACCATCACTACTGCCGTCATTTAATACTATTTCATCTGCCCAACCTGGTTTTTTAATATTAACTTTATCACAGACAGTAGAACCTTCATTTGTGCCATCATATGTATAGGCCTCTAGATAATTGTTACTGTATTTTACTACAAACATAGTTGCACTTGAACAACTTGGATTTTGACCTGCTGTAGTAGCCAATGAAACTGCTTGAGTTGCTATAGATTTAGTAAACTCTTGCACATTACTCAACATTGCATTTGCCCTGTATTTGTTGTACTGCGGAATTGCTATGGCTGCTAAAATTGCAATAATTGCAATTACCACAAGCAGCTCAATGAGTGTAAAACCCTTTTGCTCCTTCACCTTTTCTCTCATCTGACTAACCATTTAAACCTCCTTTTTTCTTTTTTTGTTAAACTCAAACACTACAAAACCCTCCACAAATGCCAACCTTTTGACTTAAAATTGTATTTATTCTTTTCTCACCTCCCCTTTTTTTAAATTACATCTAATTTAATTTATACCACAAAACAGCAAAATGTCAAGTTGATTATATAATTGTGTTATATTTTTCAGGCATCACTCAATTTGCGTATAGAAATTCAAACAGATAGGCGTTAAGAAAATGATATGTTTGAGTGAAACGAGTTTATCATTTTTAGCCTATCTGTGCAGAATTTTAGCAAATTTAGTTTTAGCCTATTTTTTGGTTCTTTTTTATCAAGAAAAAAGAACAAAGATAAACAGAGTATTGAGATAAAAAAACCTACTGGTTTTGGTAGCTAACTAAAATCGATGCTTTAAAATCAACTTCTTTCTTAATTTTTGACTGACCAAAAGCCAGGCAAGTAACAGCTGTTTAAAAATCAACATTGAAATATACAGGTCGATTTAATGAGATATACCTTATCAGTATGGAGTTTAGTAAGAAAAAGAGAAATATTGTGGGTTTTGAGGTAGAAAAGGTAAAAAATAGTTCTTTTTTCTAAGTATTGCTATTCTTCAAATTTCTTTTGTCTTTAAGCAATCAAAAACGCAAGTCAATTTTCCTTATCGGTTCGTGGTTTTGT
Source organism: Hippea jasoniae (assembly GCF_000744435.1). Lineage (NCBI taxonomy): Bacteria > Pseudomonadati > Campylobacterota > Desulfurellia > Desulfurellales > Hippeaceae > Hippea > Hippea jasoniae. Next base: position 138,791 of record NZ_JQLX01000014.1, on the reverse strand, counting down.
GTTTATTTTTTGTCCAGCTTGACTTTAAATTCAACAAGTATATAATTAGGCAGATTGAAAAAGAAGAAAAGTTAATAGGATTTGGTTATTTACTTTAATTTATTAGGCTTTAGCGGAGGTTAGCTATGATCTCGTTGAATAGAAGGAACTTTCTAAAACTCTCTTCGCTGGTTGGTGGTGGGCTGCTCTTTTTTAGACCGTCTGCAAAAGCCGGCCTCTACACCCCTCACTACAAAAAACCCAAAGGCACGATCAAGTATTACCCAAACATCTGTAGCTTCTGCTCAACAGCATGCGACATCAAGGTAAGAACAAGGGTTGATGGTGACTTTAAAAAACCTCAGAAAATCGACGGAAATAATCTATCAACACTAAACAGGGGTAGAATATGTGCAAGGGGTCAGGCTGGTATCAGAACGGTTTATAACCCTGACAGAATTAAATATCCTTTGATTAGGGTTGAAGGCTCAAAAAGAGGCGAGTGGAAATTTAGAAAAGCCACATGGAAAGAGGTTGAAGAATACATAAAGAAAAAAATCCAGGAAAACAATGTTCAACCTCATGAGTTTGCTATTTTGGCAGGTCAGAGAGCATGTGCCTATGAAAAACTTGGCGTTTTTGCATTCATGGCATCAATCGGGAGTCCCAATGTTATAGGTTCCCCAATGCAACAGTGCGTCATGTCAGAGCATGCAGGTGCTGATGTAACAGTTGGTACAATGATAACCCATGACGAGCTATTAGTAGACATGGATAATACAAAGGTTATGCTCATCGTGGGCAGCAATGCAGCTATTGCAGGTATTTCAACATCAAGAGCTGTTAGATTTGCAAAGGGTAGAAAAAACGGTATGAAGGTAATAGCCCTTGACCCGAGACTCAGCGAAACAGCAGCAAAAGCAGACAAATGGATCCCCATCAAACCCGGATCAAACCTGCCATTTTTGATGGCAGTTATCAGACTAATCATTAAAAATGAATGGTATGAAGATGAATTCTTGCGCAGACATACAAACGCTCCTTTCCTAATCTTTGAAGAAAACGGCACAGTTGAGGCATTTGGTCAAAATACAGATCCACATCAACTTCCATTTGCTCAAAAATACTATGTTTATGATGAAATCTCAAAACAGGTTGTTGAGGTTGATGGCTTCACAAACGATAACATAGGAAACAGACCTATAAAACCAGCTCTATTTGCTCCCAAAGGACTAACATTCCAGGGTAAACCGGCAAAAACAGCTTTTGATTATCTCTGGGAAACAGTTAGACATGCAACACCCCAGTGGGCTGCAAAATACTGTGGTATTGATCCTAAAGATATAGAAGAAACAGCATACATGCTGGGCACCATTAGACCAGCAACAGTACATCCCGGATGGATGGATGGAAGATACGAAGATGTTGTCCAGCAAAGAAAAGCTGCTGCAATTATCAATGTGCTTGTTGGTGGCATCGATAAAGACGGTGGTTGGCTATATTCTGCAGAAGATAGAGAAGGCATTGAGAAATTTTACGAAGCATACAAGTCTGGCAAACTCAACAATCCAATGTCTTTAATGATGGCAACGGCAATGGCTCCAGGTTTATTGGGCGTTATTGGTAAACTTGAGGGTATGATGTATTCCGGCCAATTTCCTCTATTTAGAAATTATCCTCATTTCACTCGCGCATACTTCGATTATCTTAAAAAACAGGGTAAAAAAGGCATACCTTTCTCATTGTTTACAAACGCGGGATTTCAAGAAGCTGTTGAAGGAAAACTTTCCTGGAACGGCAAACCATATCAAATCAAGTTTGCCTATGTTTATTCAACCAATCCTCTAAAAGATTATTATGGATATCAAACATGGGTAAAAACATTCACCAATCCAAATCTCAAACTACTTGTTGTAAATGAGATCCTGCCATCCGATATGGCGAAATTTGCCGATGTTATTTTACCTGATAAAACATATCTTGAGAAATACAGCGGTATCTGGGCTGATGGTCCAAATACGGATCTTGCATTGAGAACGAGATTTCCAAGTGTCAGCCAGATCGGTGATACAAAGGGTGGTGATGAAGTATTCTGCATGATCTCAAATGCAATGGCTGGCAAACGCGGTGGAGACTATGGTTCTGCTGCAATGATTGTAAGCCAGTTTACTGGCTGGGATATGGGAAAAACAATGCAGGAACTCGCACTTGCATGGAAAGGCAAAAAACCGATGTACAAAGCATTTAGAGATGCAGGCCTGCATTCTGTAAGTAAAAAACTTCACATGACACCCGAACAACTTGAAAAAACGTTGGAAGAAAAAGGCGTTTTAATACTAAAGAGAAAAGAAGAACTGCTTGAAGAAGCTGGCATGCCCTATAAACTGCCCGTTCCAACTTTCTCAGGAAGGGTAGAGATTTACTCAACGCTACTTGCACACTTCAACCATGAATATGGAGTAGATCCGCACTGGCATCCAATACTGACATTTATTCCATTTGAATATAGAAAAGGTGCTCCAAGAGACTTCAAGCCAACCGGAAACGAATTCTTCTTCACATTTGGAAAAGTACCTGAGATGACATACCTTACAACAGCAGACAATCCTCTGCTACATTCACTTGTTACAAGGCATGCTGCAGAAAATTATGGTTTCTGGATGCATCCTAAAGCCGCTGTAAGATTAGGCTTAAAAGAGGGAGACAAAATCGAGGTAGAAAACACTGTTTCAGGTCAAAAAATAACATCGTTTGTTCATATAACTGAACAGGTTAGAGAAGATACAATCTACACAATGAGCGACTTTGGTCTTGACAACCCAAGACTCACATACGCATCAGGCAAAGGTGTAGATTTAGGTAAAATAATTCCATATAGATTGGGGCCTGTTACTGCTGCAGCGTTGAGCTGTCAGTTTACAGTAAAGGTCAGAAAAATATAAGATCGGAGGATAGAAAATGGCCAGATATGGAATGGTGATGGATGTAACAGCCTGCCTGGGGTGCAGAGCCTGTATGGCAGCTTGCTCCCAGTGGAATCAAACCCCGTTCTGGGCTGAGGATTTTAAAGGGAAATGGAGAACGCGAGTCACAGAATTAGAAGATGGAAAATTCCCTGAAGTAAAGAAAACATTTTTCCCTACAATATGTATGCATTGTGTAAACCCACCCTGTCATTCGGTTTGTCCAACAGGAGCAACCTATATAAACAAGGACGGCATCGTATTGATAGATTATGATCTATGTCTGGGTTGTGGCTACTGCATTGAGGCATGCCCATACGATGCACGATACGAATACGAAAAAGAAGACCTGGAAAAGGATGAATACTACTTTGGTGAGGATGCACGACATCATCAGGTTCATGTTGATAAATGCACCTTCTGCGTTGATAGATTAGAAGAAGGTATTGAGCCTTCATGTTCTGCAACATGTGTGGGACATGCAAGAATTTTTGGCGATTTAGATGATCCAAATAGTGAAGCAGCCCAGCTTGTAAACAGCGGTAAAGCCAAACCTCTTGGTGAATATATGGGTTGCAAACCAAAGGTTTATTACATTAAGTAAGGAGGTAAAAAATGGATTTAGTACAACAGCATACATGGGGATGGTTTATCGCCACCTACCTGTTTTTTGGTGGATTGGGTGGTGCAACAGTAGCTTTGGGTATACTGGGTGATTTAAGATTCAAGATGGGCAAATGGTTTGGTATAGGAACCACAGCCTTAGGCCTTGCTATATTGAGCTTTGGATTAATCTGGTTAGTTTTAGATCTCATCAACCCTCTAAGATTTTTGCTTGCCTTCTGGGTAAAAGGTATAGCCCATTCATGGATAGCCCGCGGTATGGTAATTATAAATGGAGCATATATTTTTGGCGTACTTTACATGATTGCAGCATTTCTTGAAAAAGACAAATTAAAAAAATGGATGGGTTATCCAGCAATGTTTTTTAATTTCGGAGTAACAACCTATACGGGTTTATTACTCAACGCAAATGTTGGTATACCATTCTGGCATACACCTGCTTTACCAGTTCTTTTCACCGTTAGTGCATTCTCAACAGGATGTGCGCTGCTTATGTGGGTATTGGCTGGCTTAAAATCACATGAAGCCGACCACTTCTTCCACTTTATAGAGGGATTTGATATCTTTTTGATATCATTAGAATTGCTAATCATCTTTGCTTACTTTGATTTTGCAAGACTCGGAAATGCAGCTGTTATGGCATCTGCTCAATTGTTATTACACAATCCACTATTTACAATCGGTTTTGTTGCTCTCGGTCTTGTTACGCCGCTTATTCTTGAGGCTTATGCCTCGACAAAAGAACAATCAAAAGGACTTGCAGTATTTGCCTCTTTACTTGTCCTTGTAGGCGGATTCCTTTTAAGGTATCTGATTGTATGGGCTGGGGTCTTCCAGTATCCACACGGCCTTGCTGGCTAAACAACAATCATTCAAGTCCAGTATCTTTTTGTGGGGTACTGGACTTTTTTTTCTTTTTTAATATAATTAAGTCAGATGCGGATGTAGCTCAGGTGGTAGAGCGCAAGCTTCCCAAGCTTGATGTCGCGGGTTCGAGTCCCGTCATCCGCTCCATTTTTTCCTTGACTATCTAAGTTATATAAGATATTCTTAGGCAGCAATCTTTTAAGAAAGGCATTATTAAAAAATGGGAGAGTTACAGAAAGTCTTAATAGTATGCGATGATGTTTTTTTTACTGACATCATGTGCATAATCTTTAAAAAAATCAATTATGAAACAGAAATTGTTGACAACCCAAAAGATGCAGTTGAAAAGATTGAAAAAATAAATTTTCATGTGGTGGTAATTGGTAGCAACAAAGGTTCTGTTGTAAAATCGAAGTTAGCAGAAATACTATATAACAAAGCCAAAGTAAAGCCTATAGCAGTGCTAATATTTAAAGACCCAGGTGAAATAGTGCCTGAGGATTCATACATAATTTCATTTTTAAAACCTAACTTCCACACGCAAATTATAAAAACATTGGAGAGATTGGGGCTGGAAGCAAAACTCAAGATAAAAACATCAAACTTCAAAGCAGAGGATTTTGTTAAATCTGCAACATTTACCACAACTCAAATAGACGCATTCTTTAAAAACTTAAAAGGCAACCAGAAATTTATTATCAAAGCCAATTCAGATAGCATAATAGGTTTTACAATGGGAACTGACCTTTACATCCTTGAGTCCACATTTGCCGATCCCTACTCTATTTTTGAGTATCTAAACATAGAGGTGGCGATAGAGCCATTAAATATCAGTGAATTTTTATCATTACCAATAGATAGCAAAACATTTAAAATAAATTTAAGGGATTTTATTATAAAAGCCGTAGAAAAAATAAACAACAAAGACATATTGGATAAAATTATCCCTTTAGGTAACTATACGATTAATATAAAGGCTCCAAAATATATCATTAGCCAAATTGAATTAATAGCAAAAAATATCGCAATGGATGAAACGATAAACGGCAAAACAATTGATGAGCTTACCGATAACAAAAACGACATAGAAAAACTAAAGGCTGTTGCATGCATGTATCTGTTAAACATGGTGGAATTTGAAGAAGTTAAGAAGTCTCAAAAATATGATGTTAAAATAAAAAAGAGTTTCTTAAGAAAAATCATTGATAAGATAAGGGGTTTGTAATGGTATTTAAAATAATTGTCACGGGAAGTTTTAATTCAGGAAAAACAGAATTTATCAAACAGATTAGCGAAATAGAACCCATAACAACAGATAAACCGGTTAGTGAAAAGGAACTAAAAGAAATAAAGGCTTTAACAACTGTTGCTATGGATTTTGGTAGATTAACGGTAAGTGAAGATATAGTAATCCATCTTTATGCAACACCAGGTCAGGAAAGATTTGATTTTGTATATCCGCTACTTGTTAAAAACGCATTGGCTTTAATAATCTTAGCTGACATCACAGATGAAAACTCAATCAAATCTATACCCGTATATTATAGAAAATTTTACAACCTCAAAAGATTGCCCACTGTAGTAGCCTTAACAAAGGTAGATCTTGATAATCATGTTCCTGAGGAGTTAATACAGGAAACCCTCTCTGCAGTGCCATCAAATGTACCAATTGTTAGAATAAACGCTACAAATAAAGAAGAAGTCAAGGACACAGTTCTGCTTGCCTTGGAGCAACTTGAAGAAGAGGAAGATGAAGAGATAATTTGAAAATCAGTAAATTATTCTCTTAGTTGGCTTACTTATTCTTGACAAAAAACATCTCGCCCACTATTATTAAGCACGCAATCAAAAATTCAGGAGGTTAAAATGGCAGAAGTACAGCTCACTCAAAGCAATTGGGAAAGCGAGGTAATAAACTCCGATATTCCCGTGCTTGTAGATTTCTGGGCTCCGTGGTGCGGGCCATGTAGAATGGTCGCACCAGTTGTAGCAGAATTAGCAGAAGAATATGCTGGGAAGCTCAAGGTTGGCAAACTCAATACAGATGAAGAACCAGAAATTGCCGTAAGATACGGCATAATGAGCATTCCAACATTGATGATATTCAAAAACGGTGAGGTTGTTGACCAGATAATCGGTGCCGTCCCAAAAGAGTATATCGAAGAAAAACTAAAACAGATCTTATAATAAACCCACCCTAAACCCTCCTTGTGAGGGTTTTTTCTTGACAATTTTTTTAGTTTATGATAGCGATTTTCTACTATGAGAAGATTAGTTTATGGTTGCGTTTACCTATATATTTTACTTTTTGCCAATTATTCTTTTGCGTATTCACTAAAGACAATTCATGTTTCCAAATGTTATAACTATGCACAAATTCCTGCAACCGTCATATCTCAGCATACAGTATATATATCATCCAAACTTACAGGATATATCAAAAACTTACATGTAGATATAGGTGAAAAGGTAAAAAAGGGTCAAATATTATTTATCATAGATCCAGTACAAACATACCAAACAATAAAGCAGGCCAAAGCAAACCTCAACCATGCAAAATTTATATTTAACAGAATGAAAAAACTATACAAGCAGAAGGTAATATCAAAAGATAAATTTATTGAGACAAAAAGCATGTTTTTACAAGCAAAAGCTCAATACAAAAAAACTCTTAATCTATTGAAATATACAATAATAAAAGCACCATGTAATGGCATAGTGGTGAAAAGATTCCTAACAGATGGAGATTTGGCTGTTGCATCACAACCTGTTTTAGAATTAATACAGACAAATAACTATTTGATTCTGGCATCAATACCCGATTCAATTTTTAACAAAATAAAACTAAACCAAAAAATAGAAATAAACATTAACAACAAAACCCTTAATGGAACAGTAAGATATATAGATATAGAAGAAAATCCGATAACCCATTCTCATAAAATTAAAATAAAGCCTCAATATACAAACAGCATCTATCCAGGTCAATTTTGTACACTCAAGATCAAACTCAATAAAAAACAGTGCATACTAATACCGTTAGAAGCAAAAACACAGCGGGGCTCCATCAATGGGGTTTTTGTTGTAAAACATGATAAAGCCTATTTTAGAAAGGTAAGTTTCGGAAAAATATACAATAACAAAATAGAAGCGTTATCTGGACTAAACGACGGTGAAAAAATTATTATCAATCCACCCTACACCTTGATAAACAACTCACCAATTTCTCAAGAACAATGAAAAATCAGCTAAATATAGCAGGAAAATTAGCAAATTACTTCTATAACTCAAAATTAACAATTCTTATAGTGATAACAATACTATTTGCAGGTCTTGCAACAGTTCTAATAATGCCAAGAATGTACAACCCAGAAATTAGAGTTCCTGCAGCAAATATCATAATCATTCGACCAAACACTTCGGCATTAGAGATGGAAAATCAGATAGTAAAACCATTAGAGGGTATAGTAGAGGGAATTAACGGTGTTGACCATGTTTTTAGCTATGCAATCGATTCAATGGCTGTTACAACTGTTCAATTTAAAGTTGGAGAGAATCAAGATATATCAATGATTCGACTATACAACCGCATAATGAGAAACTACGATAAAATGCCTACAGGAACATACCAGCCTATAATAAAATCTATAGGCGTTGAAGATATTCCAATAATAACAATTGCTTTAAGCTCAAAAAAACTTGCACCGTATCAGTTAAGATCGGTTGCAAATAAATTACTAAATCAAATAAGAGGAATAAAAGGCGTTGGCACCACAACTATTATTGGTGGACCTCCAGAAACAATAGAAGTTTACCTAAATCCACAAAAAATTGCATCTTATAACCTAAGCATAAACAGGATAGTCAATTATCTCAAAGCTACAGGTATATTTATTAAAGCAGGTAAAATTACCCAAAACAACCAAACAAAGGAAATTTATGTAGAAAATCTATTAAAAACAAAGAGGGATTTGGAAAATGTTATCGTTGGCATAAATGATAAAACCCCTATATTTTTAAGGAATATAGCTACCATAAAAACCAATGCAAACGATGTAAATTATTCTAATCTCTTTGCTTTTGGAAAAGCCTCAAAAGAAAAAAACATAAACGATCCTATGAATGCTGTAACCATAACAATTGCAAAAAAGAGGGGAACAAATGCTGTATTTGTAGCTGAGCGAGTATTGAAACAAATTAAGTATCTCAAGCAAACCATGCTTCCCGAAGGTATAAATTTAACCATAATGAGAAACTATGCAGAAAAAGCCAATAGAGCGGTAAATGAGCTTATAGAGCATCTGCTTGTTGCTATACTTGCTGTTGGAGTAATATTGCTTTTCTTCCTTGGATGGAAAGAAGCATTATCTGTTGCAATTATGGTTCCTTTGGTCTTGCTTTTAACAATCATAATTGGCTTCTTTATTGGCGAAACAATAAATAGAATAACACTTTTTGCCCTGATTTTATCGTTAGGCTTGCTTGTGGATAGCGGCATCGTAGTCATAGAAAACATTCATAGACATCTCCACAACAAAGATGAAAGCTTGAAAGAAAAAATAATTTTTGCAACAAATGAAATAGGTAATCCAACAAATATTGCCACTGTAGCAGTTATTATAGCTTTTATACCTATGGCATTTGTAGGTGGCATGATGGGGCCTTTCATGCGTCCAATACCTATAAATGTGCCCATTGCTATGGTGGCTTCTCTGATACTGGCATATGCGCTGATACCATTTTTAGCAAGAATCATTTACAAACATAAAAAAGAAAAAGAAAGGGAAACAAAAAGCATCTTACAAAAAATATACAGAAAAACACTGATACCTTTAATGAGAAAAAAATTTCTAAGAGGAACTGTTTATGTAGTGGTTTTAATCGCTTTGATACTTTCTGTTATGATACCGCTTTGGCAATTTATCAGACCTCAGGGAATAAACGGCCCTTTAAGTCCATTCGGGGTAAGTTTTAAAATGCTTCCCAATAGTAATGTAAATACATTTCTTGTTGAGGTAAAATTACCCCTTAATACACCACTTGAAAAAACTCAGTCTGTTGCAGAAGATGTGGCAAAATTAATTGGAGATAATCCTTATGTAATTAACTATCAAATTTATACTGGATGTATGGCTCCGCTGGATTTTGGACTATTAATGAGAAGTTTTCTTGCCTCAAATATGCCAAACAAAGCTCAAATAAGGGTAAATATCGTCAAAGAAAACAGACCCAAAACACACAAAATCATTATAGCCTTAAACAAGGCTCTTCAGCAACTTAGAAAACAGCATCCTGATGCCGTTATAAAAATTATAGAGGCTCCTCCTGGACCACCAACGAGAGCTAATGTACTTGCTCAACTTTACGGACCCAACTATTCAACGCTAAAACAAACAGCATTTATAATAAAAAGATATTTCAAACATGTCTACGGTATAACCAATATAGATACATCTGTGTACAAACCTCAACAAAAAATTGTACTTAAGGTGAAATATCTAAAGGCTATTTTAAGCGGCATCACCCCTTATTCTATAGCCAACCTACTTCATGGTCTACTAAATGGTAAACAGGCTGGATGGCTTTATCAACCAAACTCATCAGAGCCAATCTACATAATCCTTAGACTACCAAAAACATTTAGAAGCTCCATAAACGATATTTTAAATCTTTACATAGAAAATCCACAGGGAAAACAAATTCCTCTGCGCGAGCTTGTAGATGTAGTAAAATCTGAACAAAGTCAGCCAATTTATTCCCGCGATCAGCACAGAGTCGTTTATGTAATGGGCGATATGTTAAAATCAAGCCCAGTTTATGCTGTTTTATATTTAAATAAACTCCTTGACAATAAAACCCTGCCAAACGAAGTGAAGATAGAAACATCAAATCTTGGTCTGTTTAAATCAATACCAAAAGATATAAATTCATACACACTTAGATGGGGCGGAGATATGAGATTAACACTTGATGTATTCAGGGATCTTGGTTTTGCATTTATTGCAGCTTTAATATTTATTTACTTTCTGCTTGTTGGATACTATAAATCGTTCTTTATCCCCATCATTGTGATGGGACCAATTCCATTAACAATAATAGGCATCTTCCCCGGTCACTGGTTATTCAAACAACCATTTACAGCAACATCAATGATAGGCGTTATTGCGCTTGCAGGTATAGTTATTAGAAACTCACTGTTGCTTATAGACTTTATAAGGGATTATACATCAAAAGGATATGCATTAACCTATGCAATTATTGAATCTGGAGCTGTACGCTTTAGACCCATTCTACTCACCGCTTTAGCTATTATATTTGGATCTTCTGTTATGATAAGCGATCCAATCTTTGGTGGTCTGGCTTTATCTCTCATATTTGGCACGCTTGCCTCAACCATGCTCTCTCTAATTTTAATACCTCTGCTGTATTACTCTTTTAGAAAGATAGTATATAAATAACTTTTGTAATATACTCGCCTTGACAAACAATAAAACGATACCTATTATTAACCAGACTTGAAAGGAACGGCTAAAAGGAGGTTATGAATGTACGATGTCATAATTATAGGTGGTGGACCTGCAGGCCTTACAGCCGGTATATATGCTGCAAGAGGTGGACTAAAAACGCTAATTTGCGAGGAAAAGGTCTACGGTGGCCAGATAGTAATGTCTTATGAGGTTGAAAATTATCCCGGTTTTCCAAAGGGCATTAGTGGAATGGACTTAATGGATAGCTTTATAAAGCAGGCTGAAAAGTTTGGCGTAGAAATGAACTACGACGGCGTAAAAAGCATCGAGGATGAAGGCAAGACAAAGAATGTAATACTTTCAAGCGGCACAAAGCTTTCCACAAAAACAATTATTATCGCTGCAGGAGCATCGCCCAATAGACTGAATTGCCCAGGAGAAAAGAAATTTACAGGCAAGGGAGTATCCTACTGTGCAACATGCGACGGAGCCTTTTTTAGAGGAAAACCTGTGGCTGTTGTTGGAGGCGGAGATTCAGCAATAGAAGAGGCGTTATATCTGGCAAATTTAGCCTCAAAGGTTTACATTATTCACAGAAGGGATCAGTTAAGGGCTGTAAAGATTCTGCAGGATAGAGCGTTTGCTAACAAAAAAATAGAAATCATATTCAACCATGTCGTAAAAGAGATTCAGGGTGATAAATTTGTAAACGGTGTATTGATCGAAAATACCCAGACACATAAGCTAAGCAGGCTTGAGGTAGATGGCGTATTTATATATGTTGGATTAACGCCAAACACAGAACTTGTAAGCGACATCATTAAGCTTGACGAAGAAGGCTACATTATAACCAACGAAAGAATGGAAACAAATGTTGCAGGTATTTTTGCTGCTGGCGATATCCGTGTAACGCCTCTAAGACAGGTTTTAACAGCTGCTGCAGATGGAGCAATAGCTGCATCCTGTGCCCAAAAATACATTGAAATGCAGTGCTAAGCCTTTCTAAAAGCAAAACTAATGAGCCACAACACAACAAACAACAAAACAATAGTGGCACCAGCGGGTGTGTTGAGCAGATAGGAAATCAGCACGCCCGCTATAATACTCACAACAGATACTAAAACACCAACAACTATAACGCCTCTATATCCCCTTGAGATATTCAAACCGGTTAAGGTCGGCAAAACAAGAAACGCATTTACTAAAATAATACCAATTAACTTTATAGAAAAGACTATAAGAATCGACAAAACAGCCCAGAAAAGATAGTAAAGAAAGTCAACTTTCACACCGTTAATCCTTGCAAGCTCCTCGTTGTAGGTTATAATTTGAAGCTGGGAGAAAAAATATGATACAAACAGCATCCCTAAAAGAAAAACCGATGCCACAAGTAATAAATCTGAGTTTGCAACAGACAGTATATCGCCAAAGAGGATTCCCATTATGTTGGCAGAGTAACCTTCAGACAAACTCAAAACAAAAACTCCAAATGCCATGGAAAAAACAAAAACTACATCGATTACACTATCCTCGCTGAACCCTCCCCTTTTATACATAAAACCTATAAAAAGCGACGCCAAAAGACAGAACAAAACAGGAAAAACAAAGCTACTCAAACCCAGCAAAAAGTTCAACGCTATACCACCAAAAGCCGAATGCGCAATTCCAACACCGGCAAATGTCATTTTCCTCATAACAACAAAATAGGACATGAAAGCAAGGGGTATGGCAAGTAAAACACCAATTAAACAGGCCCTTACAAGCAGCTCAACCACGATGCCCTCCAAGCCTGCAGTTTTTACATTCTTCAGAGTGAATAATTATATTAACATTTTCACCATAAACACTCTTTATCATCTGCTCATAATCGATTGTCGTTGGCGAACCATGGCAGTGTAGTTTAACATTCAAACACATAATCTCATCCACATATCCACTAATAGCACCGATATCATGCGTCACCATCACAACTGTTACACCCTTTTTCTCCTTCAAATCCTTCAAAATCTCATAAATCCTCGTTGTATAAACAGCATCCACAGCTGTATTGGGCTCATCTAAAACCAGCAGTGATGGATTGTGAAAAAGACAGCGTGCCAGCGAAACCCTCTGCTGCCCGCCACCAGATAACTCCTTTATGTATGAATTAATCCTTCCTGCTATACCAAAAAGCTCTAAAAGCTCTCTAACCTTTTCAATCTCCTCTTTTGTATATCTTTTGAATAATCCAAACGGTTTTAGATTCTCAATCAAAACAACATCTATAACCTTAAGTGGCATATTCCAGTTTACTATCGCCTTTTGGGGCAGATAGCCAATCCTATTTTCTCTGATATATTCCTGAGGTGTTTTACCATCAATCTTAACAAACCCTTCTGTAGGTTTTAGCAAACCAAGCAAAATCTTAATCAATGTCGTTTTACCAGCACCGTTTGGTCCAACAATGGCAACAAAACTCCCCTTTTCTATAGTAAAATTAATATCATCTAAAATCTGCTTACCGGATATCGTATATGTTAAATTTTTAAACTCAATCATGCAGGGCATCTTTTAGCTGCTTAATATTCCACTCTACAAGCTTTTCGTAGCTATTGAGTTTTTTATTTGTGGGATCACCCAAGGGATTTAATCTTACCAGTTTATAATGCAATCTTTCATGTAGAAATCGTGCAAATTGAATGCTATCTATATACAGAATTAATCCTTTTTTGCACTTGCAATTCAAAAACACCCTTTTTAAGTCGCCAACTGTGGGTATTCTATTGCCTTTTTTAAGTACAACACAGCAGCTTTTTAAGCCCATGGATCTTAAAAGATATTCAAAGGCGGGCTTTAAATCCACAATGCAGGTATCTTTAGATATGTTAATCTGTGCATTAATCTTTGAAAGTTTTTCAATGAATTTTTTTTTGTTTTTTCTAAAATAACGGCAATCTTTTTTATCCATAAGGCATAACCTATTAGTTAAGTTGTCTATTGCAATATTTTTAATAAAATCTAAATCAAGCCAGATATGTGGATTTGCAACAATTTTTCCATCAACATTTTTTGGCTGTATGGGATGTTTATAAAAGTCGCTTAAAAAAAGATTTTCTTTGCCTTTTCTTAAATACGCAAGCCTATCAAACCAGAACTCAAAACCATATCCCACGCCAATAAACAAATCTGCGTTTTGAAATTCAAATACGCTTTTGGGTGTTGGAGAAAATATATGAGGGTTGGCAGAGGGTGGAATCATATAAGAAACCTCAACTCTATCTCCTCCGATCTGTTTAACGATATCAGATAGTATAAACAGGCTTGTTGTTATCCTTATCTTTGCTTGAGCCTGAACAATAAATATGAACAAAAACATTATTATGAAAATAATTTTTCTCATTCTTCTGCTCCCAAGAATACAAGCAGTTTATCAAGCAACGATTTATCAACAACTCCCACAAATTCACCTGCTTTTGCTACAGAAACATCTGCCATAAAAGGTTTGCCATCAAAGTCGTATAAGTTTCCGCCAACTTCTTTCAAAATCACATAACCTGCCGCATAATCTATAATGCGGGATTTATCAAGATGGATAAAGCCATCGTATGCACCAAAGGCAGTATAACACAAATCAAGGGCTGTTGAGCCACTCTGTCTTACTCTGTAAAAATATTTAAATATGTTTTTTACTATCCTGCTGTCTGTTTGAGGTTTTAAACCCTCAACAGCCACAACCTTAACATCCTTAACTTGAGGATAAAACCTGTTATCATTCAAAAAGGCACCCTTGTTTGAGATGGCGTAAAATTCATCCCTATTTGAAAGATTTAAAACATAACCACATGCAAGGTCTGTAATTTTTTCTTCAGTAGCAACAGCCAGAGATATTGAATAGTAAGGAATATAGCGCTTTGCATTGAGGCTTCCATCGATGGGATCAACTATAATTAAAGGATATTTTACACCAAGATCGACCCAGCCTTTCTCCTCTGTTAAAATAGAACATTTTATAAGTTCTTTTTCAAGCTCCTCAATCAGTATATCCTCTGCTAATTTATCTATAAAAACAGTATTATCACCAAACTCTCCCCTGCCTGTGATCCTTTTTGCCTCTTTTGAGCCTGCAATCTGAGAAATGGAGTTATAAACCCTTCTGCCTATTTTTTTAAATAAATCAACAAATCTATCCATTCACCATTTCCATGATTCTATTATAAACCCTCTGTATGATATATGTTGGCGTTGAAGCACCTGCCGTTATACCTATCAACTCCCTGTTTTCAAACCATTCGGGCTTCAACTCATCCTCTGTTTCTATATGGTATGCCTGCGTATAATGGCTGCTGATTTCGTAAAGTTTTCTTGTGTTTGCTGAATTTTTACCACCTATAATAATCATCACATCGCTTCTTTTTGCAAGCTCCTCTGCTGCTTTTTGCCTTTTTTCTGTCGCATCACAGATCGTGTTGTAAACCTTAAGTTCCCTTATTCGTTTTGCAAGCTCACCTATGGTTTTTCCAAACATCTCAACAGACTGCGTTGTTTGACACACGACCCCTACCCTGCTTGCCTTTATATCCTTTGCCTGCATAGGAGTGCATATAACAGCCGCCGTATAGTCTGTATAGCCCAGATGAGCCTTCACCTCGGGATGTTTTTCATCCCCAAATACCACAACTTTATAACCTTCTTTGTAGAGATTTTCTGCAAATCTTTGAGCTTCCTTTACAAATGGACAGGTGGCATCGATATACTCAAGCCCCATCTCTTTTATTCTTTTATAAACAGAAGGAGGAGCACCGTGAGAGCGTATAAGCACGGGGCCTTCTGCATCCTCCAATTTTTCAATAACCTTCATCCCTTTTTTTTCATATTCGGCAACAACCTGCGGATTGTGAATGATGGGACCCAATGAGTAGATTTTTTTATGTTTTAAAAGTGCATCGTCTGCGATTCTAATAGCCCTCATCACACCGTAACAAAAACCTGCATATTCAGAAATCTCTATTTTCATAGACCCTTTCAATCTCCTTTTTTACTTCTAAATAAACACCTTCAATGCCCAGTTTATCTGTATTTATAACAACGGCGCCCTCAGGCACAATCAATGGCGCAATCTTTCTATTTCTATCCTGTTCATCCCTCTCTTTTATTTTTTTAACAACATCCTCAAAATTTTCATTTGTTTGAAGGGCTCTCCTTCTTGCACGCTCATTTACTGATGCCTCAAGAAATATCTTTACATCGGCAGAGGGAAAAATTACACTTCCACAATCCCTGCCATCTATAACAAACTTTCCCTTTTTTGCCATACCTCTTATAAGATTATTTACAAAATCCCTAACAAACCCTTTTTTTGCAACCCTTGAAGCAGCTATGCCCACCTGTTCATTATTTAGTTTATCATTGAGTATCTCATTGTTATGAACTATCAGGATATCACTGTCGAACTTAAAAGAAAAACTTAAACTGCTAAGCGAGCTTTCATTCACATCATCACCCAACAGGTAGCCAATTGCCCTGTAAAACAAACCGCTGTTTATGTGTATAAAACCATCCCTTTTTCTCAAAAGCTCAGCTATAGTCGATTTGCCGCTGCCAGCTGGACCATCTATTGTGACAATAAATCTATTTTTCAAGGTAATTCTCCTTAAAAAGCCTTACCTGTTTTAGGTGTTGTTTTAGCTCATCGGGTTTTTCAGTAAGCTCTACAATTTTATTTAAATGATGCTTAAATTCCTCAACAGCCTTTTTTAAATTATCTTTATTCATACTAAAAATTGCAGACCACATATCCTCAGATGAGGCTGCAATACGGGTATAATCCTTAAAACCGCCACCTATAAATGTGTAGTTATTATCCTTTTTTGAAACTAAATCGACAAGCGCATAGGCAATGGCATGCGGCAGATGGCTCACATACCCAAAAACAATATCATGCAGATGGGCATCCATAAACTCAACCTTCATCCCCAGTCTTCCTGCCAAAATTTTTACTGTTTCTATAGCCTTTTTATCCATTCCCTCATAGGGTGTTATAATAAAATAGGCATCTTTAAATAAACCTTCAAATGCAGCTTGAGGGCCAAAACGCTCTGTGCCTGCAATCGGATGCGTTGGCACATAAAAATTATTCTTTACAAAGGGCTTCACTCTATCAACAATAACCCCTTTAACACTGCCAACATCTATAACTATTGCTTTATCTGCATGATCAAATACCCATAACAAATTCTCTGCAACAACATCAACAGGTGTAGCTACAACAACAAAATCACACCTTTTTAGATCTTCCTCACTGCCTATCTTATCGATAATATTTAACTCTATAGCCTTTGAGAGGTTTTGTGAGGATTTATCAAAACCAACGATACATTCAGCCAACCGATGTTTTTTTAAATCAAGCGCTAAACTACCACCTATCAGCCCAACACCAACAATGCCAGCATATCTAAACATTCAAGATATCTTTCAGTGCCTCGATAAATCGCCTGTTTTGATAATCTAAACCCACGCTGACCCTTAGAAAGCTCTTCAGTCCATATCCGCTCATAGACCTTACAATAATGCCTTTTTGAAGAAGCTTTCTGTAGATCTCATCTGCATCTTGTCCAACATCAAACAAAACAAAATTTGCATACGATTTAACATATTTTATGCCGATTTTATCAAATTCAGTATAAAGATACTCTTTTTGTTTTTTTGCATCCAGAACGGTTTTTTTAACATGTTCTATATCATCCAAAGCAGCCAGTGCGGCATTTTGAGCTACAATATTGACATTAAACGGCGGCCTTACCCTGTTTAGATAGTTTATAATCTCAGGATGTGCAACACCATAACCAATGCGTAAACCAGCTAAACCGTATGCCTTGGAAAATGTCCTTAAAATTATCACATTGCCTTTTTTGTAAAGATCAAGAAGCTCACTATAGTCATCTTCTAAAATCGCATATTCATAATACGCCTCATCAATCACAACAAGCGTATCATTACTGCATTTATCAATAACACGTTCAATATCACTTCTATCTATCTTTGTTCCTGTTGGATTGTTTGGTGTATTTAAAAAAACCAATCGCGTCCTGTCTGTAATATGTTCAAGTATAGCATCTATATCATAAGAAAAATCCTTAAGCGGCAACTCAACAAGCTTTTTGCCAAAGGATAAACCGATAATTTTATACTCAACGAAGGTTGGATAACAGTAAACAATCTCATCATCATAAGATGTTGCAAATGTGCGATAGATAAGCTCTATAAGTTCATCAGAGCCGTTTCCAAAAATTATATTGTCTGGGTTTACACCAAGTCTATCTGCAAGCTTATGCTTTAAATAATAGCTATCGCCATCAGGATAATAATTTACACCTGCTGCGGTTTTTTTTATCGCCTCAACGGCTTTTTCTGATGGGCCAAATGGATTTTCATTTGATGCAAGTTTGATAATTTCACCCTCTATATTCAACTGTCTTTTTAGTTCATCTATTGGTTTGCCACCCTCATAAGGTTTTAGCTTTTCTATATACTCTGCAACCCTCATCAATCCTCCTAAAGAACAGTGATCTCACCTTTTTTTGTCTTCTTTGTTTTATAAAGTGCCTCATCAACCCGCTCAAGTATACTTTCAACCGTATCCCCTTCTTTAACCTCTGTCACACCCACACTTACAGAGCATTTAAATTCAACACTACCCTTTTTAAATGTTATGGATGCAATCTTGCTTCTAATCTTTTCGGCAACGATTTTTGCTTTTTCAATATCGGTTTCTGGCAAAATCACTATAAATTCATCGCCACCATACCTAACAGGAATATCGCTTCTGCGGGTAATCCTCTTTAAAACCGAACCCACTACTTTAAGCACCTCATCGCCTGCAAGATGACCGTAGGTATCGTTGATCTGTTTAAAATCATCAAGATCAAGCATAATAATGCTAAAGATCTTCTTATAGCGGTTGAAGTTATAAACCAACGAGGAGAGTACTTCATTCATATAACGTCTTAAATACAAACCTGTTAGATGGTCTTTATAGGATAGCTCCTTTATACTTTCAATCGATTTTCTCTGTTTTTCCAAAATTCTCCTTGCAGCTTCAAGCTCAGATTTCAAAGAGGTATTTATATATTTTATCCTTTCTAACTCTTCAATTATTGTCTCATCAAGGTTTTGTTCAGCTGTAGAAATGGTTTGAAGTGTTGAGTCGTACTCCTGTGTTTTATCATCAATCGTTTTTTCTATGTTCACAGCAACATCTTTAATATTGGTAGCTATATCCAATACGCGCTTCTTTAAATCCTCAAGCTCATCGGTGGATATATCGCTACCACCATAAAGCAACCTGTGAAGTTCAGCATCATTTAAACCATACTCTAAAGCAACCTCTGTAAAAATTTTGTAATAGTTGAAAGGCGTAAGGGCTATATCCCTTTTTGTTGCACGATACAGTGCTTCTTTAATAATTGCTGCAAGTTTTTCAGATTCATTCTTCATGTCCATCGACAAACCTCACACTTTCGGCTGTTATGACCTTTCTTGGTCCAGACTCTGTTTCAACTACTAAAAACCCATCCCTATCTATATCCTTTGCCACTCCTCCAATTCTATCTTCTCCACTGATAATATCAACCCTTCTGCCTATCGTATTGTTCATACCTCTCCAGAGTTTAAATATCTCATCCTTTCCCTTTTTATTCATTATATCAAGCAGATTCTCAAGGTAGAAGAGAATATTTGCAAGTAGTGTTGCCCTATCAATCTTGTGTGAGGCTTCAATAAACATACTTGTTGCCGTATCTTTAATCTCTTCAGGAACTTCTTCCATATTTACATTTATACCGAAACCGCCAATCAAATATTTCAATATGCCCGATTCACTTTTGGCTTCAACAAGTACACCTGCAATTTTCTTATTGCCCACCATTACATCGTTGGGCCATTTGATTTTTGCCTCATCTATGCCAAAATCAACAATTGCCTCCCTTACCGCAATAGATAAAGCAAACATAAAAGGTATAGCCATTGATGTATCCCAGTTTTCAGGAGAATAAATCAAAGATGCATAGATATTTAAGCCTTTAGGGGAGAGCCATTTTCTTTTCTGTCTACCCCTGCCTGATGTCTGCTCTTCTGCTATAATCAACGCCCCGTTTAAATCATCCTCTTTCTCAAGTAGATATTCAGCCTCATCCATAGTAGAGGAAGTTAGCCTGAAATACTCAACCCTACTGCCAAAGATCTTTGTGTTAAGTCTTCTTCTGATTTCGTATGGTATTAAAATATCCTTTGCTTCCTCTTTAAGCATATAGCCCACACTACGCTTGCCCTCAATCTTATATCCTAATTTTTGAAGATTCTTGATTCTATTCCATACAGCAATACGGCTGATTCCTAATTTTTTACACATCCGCTCGCTTGTTACATACTTGCCCAGATTCTTATATAGCTCATCTAAAATTACTTCATTCATTCTTGATTCCTCAACGCTTTATTTAAAAGTTTTATTGCACAGAATTTTCCACACATCGTGCATACATCATCCTCTTTTGGCAAAGAAGAACTCCTCAGCTCTCTCACATACTCAGGATCAATCGACAATTCTATCATCCTTTCCCAGTTAAGGGCCTTCCGCGCTCTGCTCATTTCTAAATCCCATTGTTTTGCTCCTGGAATCTGTTTAGCAATGTCTGCAGCATGAGCTGCAATTCTTGTAACAATAACACCTTCTCTCACATCCTCAGGTGTAGGCAATCTCACATGTTCTGCTTTTGTAACATAGCAGAGAAAATCAGCACCGTATGCAGCCATCAAAGCTCCACCTATAGCACTTGTGATATGGTCATAACCAGGTGCGATATCTGTAACAACAGGACCTAAAACATAAAACGGTGCACCATCGCATACACTTTTTTCTATCTGAGCATTCATAATGACCTGATCTATCGGCACATGACCAGGGCCTTCTATCATAGACTGAACACCCGCCTCCAGTGCTCTTTTATGCAACTCACCAAGCAAAATAAGCTCATGAATCTGAGCTCTATCTGTTGCATCGGCAATTGCACCCGGCCTAAAACCATCACCTAAAGAGAGTGTAACATCGTATTCTTTTGCTATTTCAAGGATCCTGTCAAACTTTTCAAACAACGGATTCTGTTTTTTATTGTAAAGCATCCACACGGACAGAAAGCTACCACCCCTTGATACGATATCCTCAACCCTGCCCTGCTTTATAAGCCTCTCAAGCGTCTCAAGTGTGACACCGCAGTGCAGAGTCATATAATCTATGCCATCCTTGGCCTGTTTTTCTATCGTACTAAAAATATCATCCTCAGTCATAAAAGCGATCGAACCCTTTTTCTGAGCAACCTCCACAGCTGCCTGATAAATAGGCACATTACCCACAACAATAGGGGAGCGTTTTAAGATTTCACGCCTTATATAGTCAAGGTCACCACCGGTTGATAGATCCATAACAGAATCGGCTTTTGCTTCTACTGCCGCATCAAGCTTTTTCAATTCATTGTCAAGCTCGGCAATATCGGATGATGTGCCTATATTTGCATTAACCTTGGTTCTTAAGCCCTTGCCTATACCAACAGCATCGATATCGTGATTCTTGTTTTTGGGTATAACAATCGTACCGTTTTTCAAGCCTTCCATTATATATTCAACGCTTCTTTGCTCTTTTTGTGCCACCTGCTTTATTTCAGGTGTAACTATCCCTTTTCTTGCAGCTTCTATTTGCGTCATACCTTTCACTCCTTTCAAATTGCTAACAAAATATACAACAACCCTATAGAATAATCAACCGTATTGTTAACTATAGAGTATGAGATAACCTAATTTTTAATTTAAAGAGTGTTTTTTTGAATTCAAAAGTTTATCAAGATATACTTTTGCCTGTTCAATAATTTTTAAACCTTCGTTAATATCTTTATTGTAGGCAGTGAATCTTACCTTCATAGTTTTAGAATCAAAACCCACAGGAAGCGATTTGATATAAACATCGTATTTTTTCATCACCTCATCAATATACCCACCCAACACAGATTCATCATTTATGTCAAACTCATAAACTTTAACAACCCCTAATTCTTCACCCAGGGGCTTCAAAATAGGCTCAACTTCATTCAAAAACATAGCTTTCATCTCTTTTGGAAGACCAGGCAAAACAAACACATGTTTATTATTCATGTTTATATAAGCACCCCAGGCTGCACCAACGCTGTTTTTTAACGGTTTGCAGTCTTCAATAAGATAAGCCATTTTCATCCGTTTCTCGTTCATTTCATCAGACTCGATCTTGCCCTCTTTGTAGAGTTTTTCATAAAAATTTTTGATATGCTCAAAAGCTTCGTTGTCAAGATACAGTCGTCTATTTAACGCAACAGCTACAGCTTCCATAGTCATATCATCAAATGTTGGACCAAGACCACCAGATACGATGACAATATCAACCTTATCAAGATAGTATCTAAAAACATCTACTATCTCTTTACCGTTATCATCAACAGCTGCTATGTATTTGTTATTAATACCCCATTGAGTCAGATGAGAGGCAATAAAAAATGAATTTCCATCCTGCGTTTGACCTGTAATTATCTCTTTTCCTATTATGATTATGGCACTTGTTCTCATGGGTTAAAAATAAAAATGGCGGAGCCGACGAGACTTGAACTCGCGACCTCTGGCGTGACAGGCCAGCGTTCTAACCATCTGAACTACGGCTCCGCAAGGTTTTAATGGTGGGCGCAGCAGGACTTGAACCTACGACCCCCTGCTTGTAAGGCAGGTGCTCTTCCAGCTGAGCTATGCGCCCTTTAGGTCAACCTACTTGTTGACCTTCTCTTTAAAAATCCTGCCGCACTTAAAGCTTGGCAAATTGAAAGCTTCGATCTTCAGCTGCTCACCAGTCCTTGGGTTCCTACCCATTCTTGCACTTCTCTTGCTCACATAGAATGTGCCGAAACCAGCAAAACCAACCTTTTCTCCCTCTGCAACGGCATCCATAATCGTTTCAATAGTAGCATCAATAATCTTTTTTGTCTGACTTTTCGTGGCTCCCACCTTGGCAGCAACCTTCTCTATTAGCTCAGCCTTTGTCATAAAAATACCTCCATTTTTAAAATGGCGTCCCCAGCGGGATTTGAACCCACGTTTTCGCCGTGAAAGGGCGATGTCCTTGGCCTACTAGACGATGGGGACGTTCAAAAAATGGTGGGTCGTGCAGGAATCGAACCTGCGGCCAATAGCTTAAAAGGCTACTGCTCTACCGACTGAGCTAACGACCCACTCGCAAGCGATTGAGATAATACACATTTGGGGCGCTCATGTCAACACTTTTTTTAACTTCACCCCAACTTTTTTGCAATAAAATCTTTAACCAATTCTACATCGTTGTCAAGTACCTCAAGCCTCTTTTCTTTACCTTTTAGTTCGGCTATAGCTTCTGGTTCATCGGGCTCTCTGCCTGTGGCAAGTCTTATAGCATCGGGAAATTTAGCAGGATGAGCCGTAGCAAGACATATCACATCATCAAAACCCGCCTGCCAGGCTGCATAAACACCGGCTGCTGTGTGGGGATCGATGATATAACCCGTCTCATCGTAAAATCTTTTTATTGTTTTGAGCGTGTCATCCTCAGAACATCTGAAGGAAACAAAATCCTCCCTCACAGCTTCAAGCTCATCCCTATTAAACTGCAGTTTCTTATTCTTTGCAAACTGCTCCATTTTCGATTTTGTAGTAGAACTATCCTCACCAAACAGGTAGTAAAGGTATCGCTCAAAATTACTTGCAATCTGAATATCCATTGAAGGTGAGTAGGTTTTTTTAACATCTGAGATTGAATAATCACCAAAATTGATAAAACGATAAAGAATGTCGTTTGAGTTTGTAGCAAGAATGAGTTTATCTACAGGTAGCCCCATCTTCTTTGCAACAAAACCAGCAAAAATATTGCCAAAATTACCTGTGGGAACACTGAAGTAAAGTCTATTCACGCTGCTTTGAAAATAGGCATAAAAGTAATACACAATCTGCGCAAGAACCCGTGCCCAGTTAATCGAATTCACAGCAGCCAGGTGAAACTTCTCTTTAAATGCAAGATCGTTGAAGATAGACTTTACGATCGCCTGACAATCATCAAAGGTGCCTTTTATGGCAATATTAAACACATTGCTATCCTGCACTGTGGTCATCTGAAGCTCCTGAATGGGGCTAACCTTTTTGTAGGGGTGCAGAATAAAAATATTGATATTTTCTTTTCCCCTTAAACCGTATATTGCAGCAGAGCCTGTATCACCACTTGTTGCGCCAAGCACATTAATATATGTTGCCCGTTTTGTTAAAATATACTCAAAAAGATTGCCAAGAAACTGCAATGCTATATCTTTGAAGGCAAATGTGGGGCCATGAAACAGCTCTGCTATAAACACACCATCTTTTTTAACAACAGGCACGATCCGTTTATCATCAAAAGTAGAGTAGCTTCTTTGAACAATCAATCTTAAATCTTCTCTGTCTATATCGTCTATAAATAACGAAAAAATCTCCTCTGCTAACTGCTCATAACTCAAACCTTTAAGTCTATCAAGATCAACTAAAGGGATTTTTTCAGGAATTATCAAACCGCCATCGCTTGCCAATCCCATTAAAACGGCATCACTAAAACCAAGCCCTTTAACACCTCCCCTTGTGCTTTTATACAAAACAGCCATAGCTACACCTGCTTGATAGCCTGATTTGCAGCAACAATTATGGGATCCCAGACAGGAGCAAATGGTGGAGAATAAGCTAAATCAAGACCCTGTATATCTTTTATTGTTAGATTTGAATAAAGGGCAGCTGCCATAACATCCACACGCCACACACCTTCAAAATCGCCAAAAATCTGACTGCCAAGTAGTTTTCCAGTAGCTATTTCTGCTATCAAAATCACACTTACTTTACCCTGATGCACATAACCGTGAGCCGTTGTTGGAGCTGTTATGACGGTTTTGAAAGCATCGTAGCCCTCTTTTATTGCCTCTTCCAAAGATAGCCCTGTTTTAGCCACGCCCTTTTCAAATACCTTAAAAATTATTGTACCCACAATACCTGCAAACTGCTTTTCTGCACCTGCAATATTTGCCCCGCCAATTCTGCCAGCTTTATTCGCATTTGTACCAAGCGGCATATATACATTGCGATTTAAAAGCCTGTGGTAAATTAAAGCGCAATCCCCACCTGCATAGATATCATTAGCAGTGGTTTTGAAATACCTATCAACAACTATAGCACCTTTATTTAGCTGTATGGAGGTTCCCTCTAAAAACTCTGTATTGGGTTTTACACCCACAGATACATTCACAAAATCAGCTTCAAAATCGCCTTTGTTTGTCTTTACAACAAGACCTTCTTCTATTGAGTCTATATCAACTCCAAAATAGATCTCAACACCGTTGTTTTTAAGCTCTTCTTTTACCGCATCCCTAACCTCTTCCTCCATATTGAGCAAAAGATCATCCAATTTCTCCAAAATAACAACATCCATGCCCAGACGCTTCATGTTTTCTGCAAGTTCAAGGTTGATAAAACCGGCTCCTATAAGCACTGCTTTTTTTGGGCCTTTTTTATCAATAAAATCCTTTATCTTTCTTGCATCGTCTAAAACTTTTAATGTAAAAACGCCCTCATTTTCCACACCTTCAATCGGGGGTAGAGCACTTCTTGCACCACTGCCTATAAACAGCTTATCAAATGAAATCTCATACTCCCTGTTGCTTGAATGGTTTTTTACCAGAACCTTCTTATTCTTTTCATCTAAGCCTATAGCTTCATTCAACAGCCTTACATCGATACCCCTTTTTTTCTTAAAATCCTCAGCCGTCAGAACAACAAGTGCATCTATATCACCCTTAAAACCAATATTATAAGGCATACCGCATGCGCCGTATGAAACATCAACACCCTTTTCAAGCACAATAACCTCAGCTGACTTAATCCTTCTTTTAACCTGACTTGCCGCACTCATACCTGCAGCATCACCACCAATAACAACAACCTTAAGCGGTTTTTCCATTTCTATTTTTCTCCTTTAAAAACAAGTTCTGTTAAAATTATGGATGACTTTGGATGCAAAAAAGCTATAAGTGTATTGGATGAGCCTTCTGTTGGTCTTTCATTAATCAATTTAACGCCCTTTTGTTTTAGCTGGCTTAATTGCTCTTCAATATCATCAACCTCATAGGCTATATGATGCAAACCCTCACCCTTTTTATCGATAAATTTTTTTATAGGGCTATCATCTGCTGTAGGTTGCAGTAGCTCTATATGCACTCCACCTATATCAAATTTAGCCACTTTTACCTTTTGAGACTCAACCTCTTCAATCTCCAGAAGCTTTAAACCAAACACATCCCTATAAAGTCTAACCGCCTCATCAAGATCTTTAACAGCAACACCTATATGATCAATCTTTTTAAACATCTCTTCACCTCAATAGGTATTTGTTTCTTTATAGCCCCTGCATACCTCTTTTACTTCATCCTTTATAATCCTGCCGTTGCGCCACTCTCTTATGTGAACCTTCTGGCATTTTGTATGCTGGTTGGGATTAACAACAGGCTCACCCATAGGCTGAGCCTCTACCCTTTCCCATCCACCATTGGCCGTTTGTCTTTGATATGCAACAGGTTTTTGATTCCTTATGGCCTCATTAATGGCTCTTTGCTGAATCTGATACATTGCCTCACCTGCTACAGCACCCAAAATACCCCCAATCACCACACCCTTCCACTTATTTTTGGTCGTTACTGCACCAATACCTGCTCCTATTGCCGTTCCTAAGGCTACATTTTCGCTCTCTGTTGTGCAGGATGAAATAGAAAACCCTAAAAATACAGCCAAAACAAGCATAACAAACAGTGATTTTAGCCTCATCACTCACCCCCTGCATACGGAATTTTTAAACTCACTCAAAATATTCTCTGCAGCAAACGACGGTGTCGTTAGTTTGTTTATCACTGCAGATTCCATCTCTTTTGCAAATCTTCTAACCTGCTCATTTTCATTAAGCATCTCTTTTAGTCCCTCAACTACAACACTCCACATCCACTGAATTGACTGCTGCTGCCTTTTTTTGTAAAACTCGCCGCTTTTCTTTTTGATTTTTACATACTTGCTTATCGTTTCATAAACCTCATCAATACCTTTTTTGTAGCGGGCACTAACAAGAATCACAGGCACCTTCCAGCTTTTATCAACATTTAAAAAAATACTTAACGCATTCTCAATCTGTTTTTTTGCAAGCTGAGCCCTCTGTAGATTTTCTTCATCAGCTTTATTTATCACAATTGCATCGGCAACTTCCATAACACCCCTTTTTATACCCTGAAGCTCATCACCTGCATTGGGCAGCTGCATCAAAAGAAAGAAATCCACCATCGAAGAAACACTAATCTCTGATTGTCCAACACCCACTGTTTCAACGATTATTATATCATAACCTGCCGCCTCACACAAAAAAATAGCCTCTCTTGTTCTTCTTGCAACACCACCAAGTGAATCACCCGAGGGAGAGGGTCTGATAAATGCCTCATTTCTGCGTGATAGCTCCTCCATCCTGGTTTTATCCCCAAGCAGAGAGCCGCCTGTAATTTGTGAAGATGGATCTACAGCCAAAACAGCAACCCTATGGCCTTTTTCTATAAGGTAGAGGCCAAATGCCTCTATAAATGTACTCTTCCCAACCCCGGGAACTCCACTTATTCCTATTCTTATAGAATTTCCACTTCTGGGCAAAATCCTTTCAAGCAACCTTTTTGCTAACTTTTTATGTTCAGGTTTTTTACTTTCGATTAATGTTATGGCTTTTGCAAGAGCCCTCCTTTTTCCCGCAATCAATAAAGCAGAAAGCTCATCAACATCGTAATTATCTGCCATTGAGCAATCTCCTGGGTGTTTTCTTATCCTTTATAGCCTTAATCAACTCTTTTGCAGACTTTATAATGGGCGTACCTGGTCCAAAAATTGCTGCGACACCCTTTGAATATAGAAAATCGTAATCCTTCCTTGGTATAACACCTCCCACGGTTACCACTATATCATCATCAGCTTCAAGTTTCTTGAGTTCTTCAATAAACTGAGGTACGAGCGTATTATGACCGGCTGCAAGTGTAGAGATTCCGACAGCGTGAACATCGTTTTCAACTGCCATTTTTGCAGCCTCCTCGGGCGTCTGGAACATTGGACCCACATCCACATCAAAACCCATATCTGCATAACCGGTTGCAACAACCTTTGCACCCCTATCATGACCATCCTGCCCCATCTTTACAATCAAAACCCTTGGTCTTCTACCTTCCTCTTTTTCAAACTCCTCTATCTCCCTTTTAACCTCTTGAAACTCCTCATTATCTTCAAGCAAACCACCATAAGCCCCGCTTACAAGTTTAATCTGTGGCTGGTATCTTCCAAATACCTTCTCCATCGCATATGAAATCTCACCTAATGTTGCCCTGAGCCTTGCAGCCTCTACAGCCACCTCCAACAGATTGCCGCCATCTTCGGCTACCTTTGTTATCTTATCAAGCGCCTTTTGCACTTTATCGTTATCCCTTTCAGCCTTTATCTTTTTCAATCTTTCAATCTGCTTTTGCCTTACCGCCGTATTGTCTATATCCAGCACCTCTACCTGCTCATCCTCCTCCTCAGGTATCACATATTTATTAACGCCTACTATAACAAATTCACCTTTATCTATCAAAGCCTGTCTTTTTGCTGCTGATTCTTCGATTTTTAGTTTTGGCATGCCAGATTCAATGGCTTTGGTCATACCACCCATTTGCTCAATCTCATCGATGATCTTTTCTGCTTCTCTAATCAATGCATGGGTTAGTGATTCAATAAAATAGGATCCAGCAAGCGGATCAACAGTTTTACAGATATTGGATTCCTCCTGAATAATAAGCTGCGTGTTTCTTGCAATGCGGGCAGAAAAGTCGGTTGGCAGCGCTATTGCTTCATCCAATGCATTGGTGTGCAACGACTGAGTGCCTCCCAAAACAGCTGCAAGTGCCTCAATTGTTGTTCTTATGATGTTGTTGTATGG
Organism: Hippea jasoniae; assembly: GCF_000744435.1. NCBI lineage: Bacteria > Pseudomonadati > Campylobacterota > Desulfurellia > Desulfurellales > Hippeaceae > Hippea > Hippea jasoniae. The sequence continues at coordinate 109,818 of NZ_JQLX01000014.1, read as the reverse complement.
CTGCTGAGCCGTTAAACTCCATCCCGAAGTCTGACAATGTGTTCTTAAAGCCATCGAACGGGGATTCTTTGGATTAAACTGGCTAATCAGTTTTGCCCACAAAAATCTTGCCGCTCTAAGCTTTGCTATCTCCATAAAGAAGTTCATTCCTATACCAAAGAAAAACGATAAGCGTGGCGCAAAGGCATCGATATCAAGGCCTCTGTTGAGAGCTGTTTTAACATATTCAAGGCCATCTGCAAGAGTAAAAGCCAGCTCAAGCACTGCATTTGCACCTGCTTCCTGAATATGATATCCACTGATACTGATCGAGTTAAACTTTGGCATATATTTGCTCGTATATTCGATAATATCTGCCACAATCCTCATTGAGGGCTGGGGTGGATAGATGTAGGTATTTCTAACCATAAACTCCTTCAAAATATCGTTCTGGATTGTTCCTGAAAGCTGCTTCTGCTCCACTCCCTGCTCTTCTGCAGCAACTATGTAAAATGCCATAACAGGTATTACAGCCCCATTCATCGTCATCGAAACAGAGACTTTATCAAGCGGAATACCGTCAAATAATATTTTCATATCCTCAACCGTATCGATGGCAACACCGGCCTTTCCCACATCGCCCACAACGCGTGGGTGATCTGAATCGTATCCCCTGTGTGTGGCTAAATCAAACGCAACAGATAATCCCTGCTGACCTAAGGCAAGTGCCTTTTTGTAAAACGCATTGGACTCCTCAGCTGTTGAAAAACCCGCATATTGCCTGATCGTCCAGGGTTTTACTGTATACATGGTGGCACGAGGCCCTCTGATAAAAGGCGGAAATCCTGGAAATGTATCTAAATACTCCAGTTTTTCTAAATCTTCCATCGTATAAAGCGGATAAATATTTATACCCTCTGGTGAGTGCCAGATTAATGTCTCAAATGGTTTACCCTTTAACTCCTTTAAAGCTAACTGCTTCCACTCCTGTCTTGTAACCTTTTTAAAACCCATCTCTATCCTCCTTGCGTGAACTTATTTTATAAGATTTTAAAAACTATCAAACTATTTTTCAAGCACAAAGAGCTATTGTAAACTGTTAGATAATCTTTTACATATTGCCTTTGACAATAAATAGCATGCCATGGCGTAATTAATTGTCCCGTTGTATCGCCTTAAAGCCACAAAGTTCTTATACAAAATAAAGCACCTCTTACCATTCTTGAATTCAAAAACAGCTGTTCTATTTTTTAAGGATTTGCATTTTGAGATATTATCAGATATGTATTCTGCTATTTTTTTATGCGGCTTATAACCGTTTTTTAACAGATAGTTAGAAATAGAGGCAAGGGCATCGGAAAGCTCATTTAAGTTCAAGCCGTTTCCGTTAAAATCAACCGCATAGTTTAAAATACTTGTTGGCATAAATTGAGGTATACCTAAAGCAGCAGTCATTGACCCCTTAATCTTAAATGGATCTTTGTGATATTTGTATGTGTATGCTAAAAACCCCTCAAGTTCATGGGTAAAATATCTCTTTCTTTTTGAATAGATGCTAAGCGTATAAAGTGCATCTAAAGCTGGCGTTTTGGGTTTAACCCTTCCAAGGTCGGTTTCTATACTCAAAATAGCAAGTAAAACACACCTATCAACACCGTATCGATTATAAACCTTATCAAAAACTCCTTTGTGTCTTTTATAAAATTCTACTGCATCATTAATCCTCTGTTTGTTCAAAAATAGGGGCAAAAAGTTATAAAACTTAAACACCTTCTCTGGTGAGTTAGCAACACGCTCAACAAACTGTTTAACCTTATCCATTACCTTTGCCTTCTTTAACACCGATTTTGAATACTCAACAGGCACATTGTACTTTTTGAATGTTTCTTTAGCTATCTTATCTGCATCAAAACCCCATGCAGTTGATGCAAAAAGAAAAACACTAAAAATAAATAGCCACTTCATAACAGTTCTCCTTTATATTTGTTGAAAAAACCCATCCGTTTTTAAAAGCTATATATTCACAGATCTTCTTGCCGTATCCAGAGTTTGAGGCAACCCTGCCAATTTTGTTGCGCACAAAAAATTTAACTTTTTTATTTTTTAAAAGTTTAACCTCTATCTTGCCATCGGCATACTTAAATGCGTTGTTTAACACCTCCCAGATAACTATCTGAAGGTCATCTTTATTGACTTTTAATTTAGCTTCATCCAAAAAGTAATTAAACCTTTCCTCTCCCAAGTTTTTTATTATTTCTTCAACTATTTCGTTGAGTTTCACTGTTTCAATAGTCTCTGAATGATCGTATAACCTCTGAATCTTTTTCTGCATGGCTTTAAAGTCATTCTCCACCACCTCAAGGCTCTTCTTTATCTGTTTTATGCCTTCTTCATCATTAATTTCAAGGTTTACCCTGACTGAAGACAAAAAGTTTCCAATTTTATGTGACATCGTCTCAACGATCAATCTCATCATATCGTTTATCTGCTTTTGCTTTGTATTAAACCTCTTCAAAATCAAAAAAACAATTAAAACAACAGTCAATGTAAGTGATGTTTCCCACAAAAACAGATCAACAGCAAAGTTTCTAAAAAGCCTTTCAAAATAAGACATATTTACATAAATAAAAACACCGTTGTCTGACGCATACAGGACATATCCTTTTTTTGATATGGGATGGTCTTGAATAATCACATACTCAGGCAAATCTATTTTGCCGCCAAACCTTTCTATATTCGAGTAGGCTTTAAGCTCCCTTTTTAATGAAACAAAAAAGGTGTGCCTTGCAAAAACAAACACAACAATATTTATAGCAGAAAGCCATAAAACAAGAACAAATAAAACAGCAACAATCGGCCTGTAGGAGGCTATTTTTCTACTAAAAACAGATACCCCCTTCCCTTTAGCGTTTTTATAACATCTTTACCTAAAATATCCCTGAGTTTTTTAACATAAACTCTTATTGAATCTGAAGAGATATCACTATCAGGCCATACATTAACAAGAATTGTTTCGCTATCAACCACCTTTCCTGAATGATTAATAAAAAACTCGAGCAACTCCCATTCCTTTTTTGTTAGATAGACAGGTTTTCCTTCTTTTTTTAAAATTTTTGTTTTTAAATCGATTTCGATAGAGCCAAATTTTATAATGTTCCTTTTGTTTCTTTTTAAAACAGCCTCAATTCTTAATAGCAGTTCCTTTGGATTAAACGGCTTTGTTATGTAATCATCAGCACCCAGCCCAAAGCAGACCTCTTTATCTTCAATGCTGCCCTTTGCAGTTAGAATAATAACAGGTATATCCTGTTTTGCTTTGATCTGTCTTAATATATCCTCACCTCTGCTAAACTTTAAAATCAAATCCAGCACAACTATATCAAAACCACTATTTAAAAAAACAGCCATTACTTCTCTATCATCTTCAACAAGCTCGCAGCTGTGGCCGTTCTTTGTAAGATAGCGCCTTATTGCCTCACCTAAGTATAAATCATCCTCAATTAATAAAACCCTTGCCATACCTTTAACTTATTAAATAGCCAAAAAAAGGTCAACAAGATTGAAAAGACGGTTTTCTTTTGGTATATTTGGCTAACTAAAGATGCGGGAGGAAGTATGGTAGAGGTAGCAGTTGAGGATGTAAAACCTTCAAGAAAGAAACTTCAAATAAAGGTTGATGCTAAAAAGGTTAAAGAAAAAAAGGATGAAATCATCAACGAGCTAAAAAAAAGCGTTAGAATCAAGGGATTCAGAAAAGGTAAAGTGCCAAGAGAAATCATAGTTAGAAACTACAAAAAGGAGATTGAAGAGGATACGCAGAGAGAGCTTGTAGCCGAAGCCTTTGAATTTGCCATCCAGAAGGAAAAGATCGACACAGTTTCAGATCCTGTATTCTTAGACATAAAGATGGACGATAACGACGGCTTATCCTTTACAGCCATGGTTGATATAAAACCTGAATTTGAGCTAAAGGAATACAAAGGCATCGAAATTAAGGCAAAACCGATAGAGGTTAAGCAGGAAGATATAGACAAGGTAATAGATCAATTAAGAGAAGCCTTTGCTACATTGGAGGATAAAGAAGGAGCAATAGAAGAAGGCGATTTTGCATTGATTGAGCTTAAAACATTCACAAAAGATACAAAATACCCAATAAACGATTTTGCATCAGATAACCTTCCCGTTGAGGTGGGCAAAAAGCAGCTGATCGAGGAGATCGAAAAAGCCTTGATTGGCATGAAAGCAGGAGAGGAAAAAGAGGTTGAAGCATCGTTTGATAAAGAATATCCATTAAGAGCTTTGAAGGGCAAAGATGTAATCTTCAAAATAAAGGTCAAATCGGTTAAAAAACGCATTCTGCCTGAAGTAGATGATGAGCTTGCAAAAAAGATCAACAAGGAGTTTAACTCTGTAGATGACTTAATTGAGGATGTTAAAAAAAGATTAAAAGAAAACAAAGAAAAAGAAGAGGTAGAAAGGCAGAAGGATGAGCTTTTAGATAAACTGCTTGAGCAATACGATTTTGATCTGCCTGAAAGTTTGGTAAATAATGAAGCCAATCAAATGATTATGGAATATGTAAAGAACATGTATTACATGGGTGTGGATATTTCAACAGATGAGTTTAAACCCGCTGCTTTGAGGGAAAAATTTGAGCCTGAGGCAAGAAAAAGGGTTAAAGCAACATTTGTTCTTTTGAAAATAGCTGAAAAAGAGGGGCTTGATGTAAGTTCTGAGGAAATCAACGATGTCATCTCAAGGGATGCAAACGCCCAGAGAAAACCGTTTGATGAGGTTTACAAAGAGTATCAGGAAAAAGGCTTACTGCCTGTAATTCAGATGGAGATCTTAGGCGACAAAGCTTTGGATCTTGTTTATAAAAACGCAAAGATTATTGAGGCCAAAGAGGAAAAAGAACAAAACCCTCAAGAAGCAAAAGAAGAGGTTGAAAAAACATGAACTTAATACCAATTGTCATAGAAAAAACACCACAGGGAGAAAGGGCATACGACATCTATTCGCGCCTATTAAAGGATCGTATCGTTATGCTCAACGGTGAAATAAACGATGATACAAGCAGTATTATCGTAAGTCAGCTATTATTCTTAGAAAGCGAAGACCCGGATAAAGATATCTTTCTATATATCAACTCACCCGGCGGCAGTGTAACAGCCGGTCTTGCAATTTATGATACAATACAATATATAAAATGCGATGTGACAACGATATGTATAGGATCTGCAGCAAGCATGGGCGCATTACTGCTTGCAAGCGGCACAAAGGGCAAAAGATATTCACTCCCCCATGCCCGCATAATGATCCATCAGCCTATAGGAGGCATCACAGGTCAGGCAACAGAGATTGAAATACACGCAAAGGAGATTCTGCGTCTTAAAAAGATTCTCAATGAGATACTGGCAAAACACACAGGCAAAAGACTTAAAACCATTGAAAAAGATACAGAAAGGGATTATTTTATGGATGCCAATGAGGCATTAAAATACGGGATAATCGATAGAATTATCTATTCAAGAGAAGAAGAGGAGAAAACAGATGAAAACAATGGGTAGCTCCGATAGACCTCAGGGGCCTTTGAGATGCTCATTCTGTGGTAGAACGCAGGATGAGGTAAGAAAACTCATTGCAGGACCTGGCGTATACATCTGCGATGAGTGCGTGGCTTTGTGTGAGGATATATTGGCAGAGGATGAGGAGCTTTCAAAAACAAAGGATGATAAATTCAACATTCTAACACCGCAACAGATTAAAGAGAAATTGGATGAATACATTATTTCTCAGGATGATGCAAAAAAGATATTGTCTGTTGCTGCATATAACCACTACAAGCGAATCCATGCAAAGGGCATAAAGAAAAAGGATGATGTGGAGCTTGAAAAGAGTAATATCTTGCTTATTGGCCCCACAGGCACGGGCAAAACCCTTATTGCTAAAACTTTAGCCAAAATACTTGATGTGCCGTTTGCCATAGCAGATGCCACAAGCCTGACAGAGGCTGGCTATGTTGGTGAAGATGTAGAAAATATCCTTGTGAGGCTGCTGCAGGCAGCTGACTACAATGTAGCATTGGCTCAGAAAGGTATCGTTTACATAGATGAGATCGATAAAATTTCAAGAAAAAGCGAAAACCCTTCAATCACAAGGGATGTATCCGGTGAGGGAGTGCAACAGGCGTTATTAAAACTCATCGAGGGTAGCGTGGTTAATGTGCCACCCTATGGTGGAAGAAAACACCCACAGCAGGAATTTATTCAGGTTGACACAACAAATATACTGTTTATCTGCGGTGGTGCATTTGAAGGATTAGAAAACATCATTGCAAGAAGGATCAGCAAAAAGAGTATAGGTTTCACCAATCCTGTGGTAGTAGATAAGCAGGAGAAATACAATCTGCTCAAACAGGTAACACCAGAGGACTTAATGAAATACGGCTTAATACCCGAGCTTATAGGCAGGTTGCATGTGGTTGCAACGCTGCAGGAGCTTACAGAGGATGAGTTGGTAAGAATCCTCACAGAGCCCAAAAACGCCCTTGTTAAGCAATATACAAGAATGTTAAAGATGGATAATGTAAAGCTCACAATAACAGATGATGCCCTAAAAGCCATAGCAAGGAAGGCAATTTTAAGAAAAGTGGGAGCAAGGGGCTTAAGGAGCATCATGGAAGAGATTATGGTTGATGTCATGTATAAAGTGCCATCGATGAAAAATATAGAGGAGTGCATTATAAACAGAGAGGTTATTGAAGAAAACAAACCGCCCATTTTAGTTAAAAAGAGTAAAAAGAGCGCATAATGGAGCTAAAAGGAACAACAATCATCTGCTTAAGGAAAGACAATATAACAGCCATAGGTGGCGATGGTCAGGTAACTTTGGGTAATACGGTTGTTAAAGCAAAGGCCAAAAAGATTAGAAAACTCTACAACGATAGCGTAATCGTGGGTTTTGCAGGCTCAACAGCCGATGCCTTTACACTGTTTGAAAAATTGGAAGACAAACTCAACGAATATGGGGGAAACCTGACGCGTGCAGCAGTTGAGCTTGCCAAGGATTGGCGAACAGATAAGGTGCTAAGACGCCTTGAGGCGATGCTTATTGCTGCAGACAACTCAACAACATATCTGATCTCGGGCAACGGGGATGTGGTTTCCCCAGACAACGAGGTTGTTGCAATAGGTTCTGGTGGCAATTACGCACTTTCTGCTGCCTATGCCCTTCTTAAATTCTCAAACCTTTCAGCAGTAGAAATCGTCAAAGAATCACTCAAAATAGCCTCATCCATATGTATATACACAAACGACAACATAACAATAGAAACACTGGGGGATTAAATGGAAGAGCATCTCACACCCAAAAAGATAGTGGAACTTCTTGATAAATACATAGTTGGCCAAAAAGAAGCAAAGAAAGCTATAGCGATAGCCTTAAGAAGCAGATATAGAAGACAAAGGGTTGAAGGTGAAATAAAAGACGATATTACACCAAAAAACATTCTCATGATCGGACCAACGGGTGTGGGAAAAACAGAGATTGCAAGGAGAATTGCAAAAATAACAAACGCCCCTTTTGTTAAAGTAGAGGCAAGTAAATTCACCGAAGTGGGATATGTAGGACGGGATGTGGAATCTATCATCAGAGACCTTGCAAGAATCAGCTATGAAATCGTAAAAAACGAGGAACTCAAAAAGGTTGAAGATAAAGCTCAAAAAGAGGCAGTTGAGCGTGTTTTGGATATCCTTGTGCCACCCCTAAAGAAACGCTCAATCTACTCAACAGAGGAAGAGGAGCGCATATCAAAAACAAGAGAAAAATTCAAGGAAAAACTGCTAAACGGTGAACTTGATGAAAAAATCATAGAAATCACCATCAATCCGCAAAGACCTGAGCAGTTTGTGCCTTTTATAGAGGTTGCAGCAGCCCCTATCGATGAATTGGACTCATCACTAAAGGATATGATAGACAACATCCTTCCTTCAAAGAAAAAAACAAGAAAAGTCACGGTAAAAGAGGCCTTGAGGATTTTGAAGGATGAGGAAGCCCAGAAACTCATCGACAAAGACAAGGTAAAGGAAAAAGCCATAGAGAAAGCATCAAATGACGGCATCGTTTTTATCGATGAAATCGACAAAATCATCTCAAAAGGCAACACAACGGGCGCTGATGTATCAAGAGAGGGCGTCCAAAGAGACCTTTTGCCTATCGTTGAGGGCTCAAGTGTAAACACACGCTACGGTGTTATAAAAACAGACCATATACTCTTTATTGCAGCAGGTGCATTTCATCAGGCAAAACCATCCGACATGATACCCGAGCTGCAGGGCAGATTTCCCATCAGGGTTGAACTAAAGCCGCTAAAGAAAGAGGATTTTATACGCATCTTAACAGAACCCAAAAATGCACTGATAAAGCAGTATCAGGCTTTGCTTGAAACAGAAGGCATACAGTTAAAATTCAGCGACAGTGCAATAGAAAAACTTGCAGAACTTGCAGAAAAAATCAACAAAGAAACCGAAAATATAGGTGCAAGGAGGCTTCATACACTGCTTGAAAAACTCCTTGAGGATATATCGTTTGAAGCACCAGATCTACCTCAGAAAGAAATCACCATAGACGATAAATATGTCGAGATGAAACTCTCCGATATTGCTCAAAACAGGGATTTAAGCAGGTATATTTTATAAAAAGGCAAGTTTCCTTATAAAATCACAGAGTTTTGATATACCCTTTTTCTTTTTTGATGATGTTAAAAAGTAGTTATCATTAATATAGGGTTTTAGCTGCTTCAAAAGAGTAGATATATCACTCTGTCTTGCAAGGTCTGTTTTTGTCAGAATAACGCTATAGGGACGATTAAAATACTTAAGCCAGTCAAGAAACATCGCATCAGATTCCATAAGGCTGTGGCGGGCATCTATCAAAACAAATACATGCTTAAGCAGATTGGCCTGAATTAAGTAATCTTCTATTGTTTTCCTCCAGTTATTACGCATCGTCTTTGAGCGTCTGGCATAACCATAGCCGGGTAGGTCTATTAAAAAGAATTGCCTCTTTGTGTCATACACCCTTATTGCGTTTATCATGGTTGTTTTTCCGGGGTTTTTGCTTACATATGCTATTTTTCTATTTAAAATTGCGTTTATTAGAGACGATTTGCCCACATTGCTCCTGCCAGCAAAGGCAAACTGATTTAGAGGCAAAAGACGGGCAGCAGAATCAAAACTGCCCTCAAAGGTAGCTTTTTTAAATGCTAAACAGTGATCAGTTGAGTCTGATTGTCTGTTGTATTTAGAATCACCATTGTGCGTTTCTTTGTCAGACATCCACAAAGCTCCCCGGGATTTATGATACAACCCCTATCTGTTTTTCTTATGTCAACCTTATGCAGATGACCATACAACACATAGTCATACTGGGTTTTGAGCTTTTCAATGCCAAAAGGCTCATGCATTAAAATAAACTCCTTTCTGTCTATTTCAACCTCAAACGGTGGCTTATGCAGAACCCCTTCGCTTTTTTTATCTAAAAACAACACCTCTCCGTCGTTGTTGCCAAAAACACCCAAAAAATCACTTCTCAATTTTTTAAACCAATCAAAACAAAAAGGAGATACTATATCGCCAAGATGAATAGTCAAATCAACATTACTGTTGTTGAGTATCTCAACGGCCTTTGCTATGGCATCGATATTGTCGTGTGAATCCGAAATAATGCCTATTTTCATGCAACATCACCTATCGCTTTTGCAATTAAATCACCCATCTGCTGCGTGTTCACCTTTCTTTTGCCCTCACTGTAGATATCGGGGGTTCTATAACCCATTTTTAACACTAAATCAACGGCCTTTTCAATCGTTTCAGCCTCTTTGGTAAGCTTTAAGCCATACTTAAGCATCATGGCAGCAGATTCTATCTGGGCTATAGGGTTTGCTATACCCAATCCTGCAATATCTGGAGCTGAACCATGAATGGGTTCAAACATACCCACTCTGCCGCCTATTGAAGCACTGGGCAGCATTCCAATTGATCCTGTGAGCATACTTGCCTCATCCGATAGAATATCACCGAAGATGTTGCCCGTTACGATAACATCAAACTGTTTTGGATTCCTCACAAGCTGCATGGCAGCGTTATCCACAAGCATGTGATTGTATTCCACATCGGGATAATCTTTGGCCACCTCTTCCACTACATCGCGCCAGAACTGAGAAACATCAAGCACATTGGCTTTATCCACGCTTGTTAGTTTTTTTCCTCTTAAGCGAGCAAGCTCAAAAGCCAGTCTAACAATCCTTTCGATCTCCTCGTATGTATAAACCATCGTATTGAGAGCCTTTTTTGTGCCGTTTTCCTCAAAAATACCTTTTGGTTTTCCAAAATAGATACCGCCTGTTAGTTCCCTGACAACTAAAATATCTATGCCTCTTATAACATCGGGTTTTAAGGTGCTTGCATCGATCAACTCATCAAACACCTTGGCTGGTCTTAGATTGGCAAAAGCACCAAGGGCTTTTCTGATACCTAAAAGCCCAGCTTCTGGTTTTTTATCCTGCGGCAGATTATCCCATTTTGGCCCACCAACAGAACCAAAAAACAACGCATCGCATGATAGAATCTTATCAACCTCACTTTGTGGTAAGGGCTCTCCAAATCTATCTATGGCGCATCCACCTACATACACATACTCGTATTGAAACCTGTGGTTAAATTTTGATGCAATCTCATTCAGCACCTTTATCCCCTCTGCAACTATCTCAGGCCCAATGCCATCACCTTCCATTACGGCTATTTTAAACTCAGCCATCTCTCACCTCACAGATTTAAAAGTTTTTTAGCATATCCAAACAAACCACCGCTTTCTATCAGCTGAACCATAAACTCAGGAATCACGGAGGATTTGAAAATTTTATCGTTTTTTAGCAGTTTTATTGTGCCTTTTTGAGTATCAACCTCAATCTCATCACCGTATTCAACAAAATCCACAACATTTGATTCAAGTATCGGCAAGCCTATATTAAACGAATTTCTATAGAATATACGCGCAAAAGATTTAGCTACAACACAGGCAATACCGCTTGCTTTTATGGCAATCGGTGCATGCTCTCTGCTTGAGCCAGAGCCAAAATTCTCACCTGCTACAATAATATCACCCGCTTTCACATTCTTAACGAAATTTTCGTCTATATCCTCCATACAATGTTTTGCTAACTCCTCTGGATCTGATGTATTGAGGTATCGCGCAGGGATTATCACATCTGTGTCAACATTATCACCATATTTAAACACTTTACCTTTAAAAATCATTTAACCACCTCATCAGGATGAACGATTCTTCCTGCAACTGCACTTGCCGCAGCCACAGCAGGGCTTGATAGATAAACAAACGCCTTTTTAGAGCCCATTCTACCCACAAAGTTTCTGTTTGATGTAGAAATACACACCTCTCCATCTGCTAAAATGCCCATATACCCACCCAGACATGGACCGCATGTGGGCGTTGAGACAACAGCACCAGCCTCTAAAAATATGTCAAACAAACCCTCTTTTAGAGCCTGTTTATACACTTCAACCGTTGCTGGTATAATTATAAGTCTAACATATTTAGCCACCCTGTTGTTTTTCAAAACCCTTGCTGCCTCTCTTAAATCACTGATTCTGCCGTTGGTGCATGAGCCAATAAACGCCTGATCGATTTTTATATCCTCTTTAATATCATCAACGGCAATAGCATTTTCAGGTAGGTGGGGGAATGCAACCTGAGGGGCAACATCATCAACATCAATATCTATAATCTCATCATAATCGGCATCATCATCGCTTTTTATTATCTCATACTGATCAGGCAATACACCCTTTTCTTTCAAATATTCCACCGTTATATTATCCGGCTCTACAATGCCGTTTTTTGCACCGGCTTCAATTGCCATATTGCACATCGTAAGCCTATCTTCCATTGGAAGATTTCTAATCGCCTCCCCGATAAATTCAAGAGATTTATACAAAGCACCTGCCACGCCTATTTTGCCGATCGTATAGAGTATTAAATCCTTACCACCAACCCATCTCTTTCTTTTTCCTGAATAGTTAATCTTTATCGATGATGGCACTCTAAACCAGCTTTTTCCCGTAGCAAAGGCAAAACCCACATCCGTTGAGCCCATACCTGTTGCAAAAGCCCCTAAAGCCCCATGCGTGCAGGTGTGTGAGTCTGCACCAACAACAAGCATACCGGGCTTAATAAAACCCTGCTCGGGCAAAAGTGCATGCTCAATGCCCACCTCGCCCGTTTCCCAGTAGTGAGGCAGGTTTCTTTCTTTAACAAAATCCCTCATCAGCTTACACTGGTTGGCTGAGTTAATATCCTTGTTTGGCGTGAAATGATCAGGAATAAGCGCCACTTTATCTTTATCAAACAGATCAACACCCAACCTTTTTACAAAATCGATGGCAATTGGTGCTGTAATATCGTTTGCAAAAGCTAAGTCAACATCTGCAAGCACAATCTCCCCTGCTTTTACCTCCTTTTTATTGCTCTTTTTTGCAAGAATCTTTTGAGAAATCGTCATTCCCATAGCCTCACCCCTCATACATTAAATACAGAAACGCTATCCATTAACTCTTTTATGTGTTGATTCAATGCCTCGATATTATCTCTCAGTGATGAAACTGTACCTATCAACTGATTGGAAAACTCGCTGTTTACCTCTATTTTATCTATCATCTGATTTGCACTGTTTTCTATGGCCTTAATGGCTTCTGCTATATCACCTGTTGCCCTTTGACTTTTTTCTGCAAGATTTCTCACTTCATCTGCTACAACGGCAAAGCCTCGTCCAGCCTCACCAGCGCGGGCTGCCTCAATTGCGGCATTCAGAGCCAGTAGATTTGTTTGCTCTGCTATATCCCTAATTAGATTCACGATATTTTCTATGTTTGCTGTTGCCTTACCCAGCTGCTTTGCAAGCTGTGTAAGTTCTGATTGGGATTTTAAGAATATCTCGTTATTCCACTTTTCAACCTGCTCAACATTACCTTTAACATCACTGGCAATATTATCAGCCACTTCCGCTGAGGATTTAATACCGCCAACCACCGTCTGAAGACTCTCAATTATGGCATTTATTGGTGCCTCAAGTGCTTTGAGTTGATTATCCTCCTCTATATAAATCTTCTCAGCTATATCGCCCTCTGCTACTCTATTCAATATACTGCTGATATATTCAACATTTTCTCTTAAATACTCCTCTCTCTTTTTAACTTCTTCCCTTAAATCCCTCAATATCACATAAATATAAACGACACTGCCATCTTTCACAATCGGCATAGCGTTAACCATTACAGGTATAATCTCACCGTTTCTGTTTGCAATCTTGGCTTCTTCCACAACAACCCGCTGCTCATTGAGAGAGCGCATTACAATCTTACATACATAACACTCAGGCGGATTTTGAGGCCAGAGAATCTTTGCAGCTGAATCAACATTTAAAAGTTCATTTCTACTAAAACCTGTAATCTCCTCAAAAGCCTTATTAAAATAAAGAAATCTCCTCTGCGGACTCACTGCAAATATAATAAAAAAGTTCTCTCTAAAGAACCGCCAACTGTAAACATCCATATACAGAATCTCAAGGAGCTTTTCTATTTTTTCAATAAAATTACCCTGTTTAAGTATATTTTTATCCTCATTGGATAGCTCTTTTTCTTTATCCCTTAACACTTCATCTACAAATCTATCAACCACATTTGACTGCAAGGTAGTCTGCTCTTCCTTTTTTCTTCCCAGTAAAAACATACCCTACCTCACTACAAATATTTTTTCTTTCAACAAATTTTTATTGCTATCCAGAATCTCTAACTTCCATACGCCTTTCATCGATGGATATATGGTTTTGTAAGACCATGTTCTAAATCTTCTATAGGGTAAAACCTTTAGTTTTACATCGAAATGTCTTCCCTCAAAAACCCATCGATGAATAATAAAGGTGGGCTTTTTGATATGTGTAATTATGCTTAAACACCAGACTTTACCACCAACCTTAAACTCATCCGATGGATTTATAATCTGTCTGTTTTTTACACCGCTTCCACACACAATATTTTCAACATCTATAGCAAAGCTATTCAATCCATATAAAATAGCCAGCAGTAAAAATAGAACAGTAATAATTCTTTTCATCTTTCACCTCCTTTTTATGTTTTAACTTATAAAATTTGGAAAGGTTTGTCTATACTTTAATTATTGGGCTTTGAATATACCGCTTTTTCCACCTTCTTTGTAGATAAGCTTGATCTGCTTTATCTCTATTGCCCTATCAATCGCCTTACACATATCATAAATTGTTAATGCCGCAATAGATACGGCAGTCAATGCCTCCATTTCAACACCCGTTTTATGTGTAATCTTCACCTCTGAGAAGATTTTAATCGTATTATTTTCATCATCCATCTCAAAATTTATATCAACACCCTCAATATTTAACGGATGGCACATAGGTATAAGATAGGGAGTCTGTTTTGCACCCATAATACCACCTACTTGGGCAACAGCCAATACATCGCCCTTTTTAACTCTACCTTCTTTTACAGCTATATACGCCTTCTCTGAAAGTTTAACCTCTCCATATGCCCTTGCGATACGCAATGTTGGTTCTTTTTTGCTTACATCCACCATCTTTGCCCGCTTCTGCTCATTGAAATGACTGAAATCCACCTCAACCTCCCACACTTGACATGCTTGAATGAATCGGCTCTTTTAATAGTGCATGTTCCTTTGGTTTAATTTCTATAGCCTCAATTATAGCTTTCATAACGCCCTCTAAATCGCCCTTCCTCAAATAACTCTTTACATCGATTTTATCGCTATGTCCAAGGCAGGGTATGATATAACCATCGCTTGAGAGCCTAACTCTATTGCACTGGCTACAGAAATTCTTAGAAAGTGGCGTAATAAAACCTACAGATATATTTTCAACATCGAAATAAACAGCAGGTCCGTTTGAGCTTTTTTGAGATGGTTTAAGCAAAAAACGCTCTGCAATCATACGCTTCACATCGTTTATTGACACAAAATAGCTCTGCCAGTTTTTTACAGTATCTGTTGGCATAAACTCAATAAACCTTATATCAACACCCCTTGATATAGCAAACTCAACAAGCTCAATAACCTCATCGTCATTTATACCCTTCATAACAACGGTATTGATTTTTGAATTTTCAAAACCCGCATCAAACAAAGCATCAAACCCCTCAAACACATCATCAAGATTGCCCAATCTGCTGATAAGCCTGAATTTATCCTTCTTTAATGTATCAAGGCTAACAGTAATTCTGCTCAGTCCTGCTTTTTTTAGGTTTTTTGCGTAGTTTTTTAGCAAGCTACCGTTTGTTGTTAAAGAGATCTCCTTGATTCCTTTAATCTGACTCAACATCTCAACAAGTCTATCAAGTCCCCTTCTTACAAGAGGCTCACCGCCTGTTAACTTGATCTTTTCTATACCAAGTTTGGCTGCAACATCTACAAAATCCCTGATCTGTTCATATGTCAAAATCTCCTCCATAGGTTTCCATGCAATACCCTCTTTTGGCATGCAGTATATACATCTAAAGTTACATCTATCGGTCACAGAGATTCTTAAATAGTTGATCAATCTTCCAAATCTATCTATGAGTGCCATATCCTTAACATCTCCTTAAAATGTTCAAAATCATTTTTGAGCACTTCCCTTACACTTACAAAGCCCCTTGCCCCGATACCTTTAATTAGATGAATATTTTCAAGGGCAATGCCACCGATTAAATATGCAGGGTATTTGCTAATTTTAACCATCTCTTCTGCTGTTTTGATACCTATTGCAGGGTGTGGTTTATCCTTTGTGGTTGTCTCAAAAACAGGCCCAACCCCGATATAATCGCAACATTTTGCATTCTTAACATCCTCAACAGAATGGGTAGAATATCCGATAATAAAGCCTTCAGGCACAATCTTTCTAATTTCACAGGGCGGAATATCTTTATCGCCAACATGCACGCCATCTGCACCAACAATCAAAGCTATATCAACCCTATCGTCAACAATAAGCATAACACCATTTTTATGGGTAAGCTCTCTAATTATTTTAGCCTCCTTTAATAGTTCTCTATCTGTTTTATTCTTGCAGCGATATTGAATAATTTTCACTCCAAAATCTATAAGCTTTTTTGCCGATTCTATGCAACCAAATCTATAGTCAATTATGCCGTAGAATCCTTCTGGCAAATCCATTTTGCAGCCTCATAAAGATTTTCAAAAATCAATTCTGCTTTTGTTGAGTCTTTGTACTGCCTGCCATACCCGCTTAATACCAAAATAGGTGTAATGCCTGCATTTATACCAAGTTCAACATCGCTTTCCTTATCGCCAATTACAAAAGAATTTTCTTTATCTATATTGAAATGCTTAACAGCCTCATCGATCATACCTGTCTTTGGTTTTCTGCAGCTGCAGTTATCCTCAGGCTTATGGGGGCAGAAGTAGAATGCATCGATTTTATTGTTTAATAGAGTGTTGATATATTCATGCGTTTTTCTCACAAACGATTCTGTAAAATATCCCCTGCCAACTCCTGATTGATTGGAGACAACGATTACCTTATAACCGTTGTTTTTTAAAAGCTCAATCGCCTCATTCGTGCCTTTTATAAGTTTTACATCCTCAAGCCTGCTTAAATAATTTACATCCTCAATTATCGTTCCATCTCTGTCTAAAAACACAGCCTTTACTTCCATCTGTTGTGCATCCAGAAGTATTTGTATGGTTTGCATCTTATCCATGATTCAAATCTATTATAAAGTCTTTGCATAACATCATAGATTGCCTCATCCCTGGGCTTTGTTTTATCACAGACGATAGGCTCTTCAAACACCAATGTAAATCTACCATTTTCTTCTTCTAAATAAGCTGGCACAACTGCCACATTCAACCTGCATGCAAATACTCCAACGCTTTCACTTACTTTAGCTTTTCTATTAAAAAAATCAACTCTAAAGGAGCCATCGCCGCCTGCCTGATCGATCAAAATACCCAGCACGGCGTTGTTTTTTAAAAGTTTTATAAACTCAAAAGCACTTATTCGCGATGATAAAACCTTATTGCCACAGGATTCCCTGATGCGTTTTATCAGTTTTTCCACACTTTCTACATCGATGGGACGAGCCATCACATATATACCTTCACCAAGAAAAAAACTCAGGCATGCTAACATCTCCCAGTTTGAAAAATGAGCTGTTGCAACAATCACACCATTTCCTGAAGCTTTGGCTTTTTTAAAATACTCAAGCCCCCTCACTGCGGCATGCTTTTTAATATAATCCATATTACCAAGGTATTTAATGTTTGTTGCAAGCATATCGGCAAAATAAAAATAGCTCTTTAATGCCATGGCTTTATAGCTGCCGCCTATGGCAAGCTTTATATTCTTTTGCGTAATTTTTCGCCTTTTTTTAAGTGCCACATAAAACAAAACAGCAAAAAACCTCATAATTATCTTCAAAAGCCCAAAAGGCAAAATCTTCAAAAATCTATATACAACCTCAATCATTCAAAACCTCTTGATAAACCTCAATAAGCCTTTTTATTTTTGCCTGCGGTGTTAAATTATTCTGTGCAAACTCAAACGCCTTTTTGGTCATGCTGTTTATTTTTTCTTTATCCATTTTCAAAAAACTTTTCATAGCCTCTTTTAGTGACTCTGAAGTAGGATTTACCAAAATTCCCCTTCCTCCTCCAAGAAGCTCTTTGATGCCACCAACATTGTTGCCAATCACAGGCACACCCAAAAAAAACGCCTCAACTGCAACATTGGGAAAACTCTCAAGCAGTGATGGCACAATCAACACATCAAAACCATTCATAATCCTTGTTGCATCTACCCTAAAACCCAGAATCTTAACCCTATCTAAAACACCCATTGCAGCTGCCTTATCCCTTAGCTCTTCTGTATCCTTGCCAACAAAAACAAGCGTTGCTCTATCTTTAAGCACACCAAACGCCTCAAGTGCAATGTCATGGCCTTTAAATGATGAATAGTTACCCACAACACCAAACACAACACCTTCAAAACCAAACTCTTTTTTAACATCCTCTGCAGGATACTTCTCTAAACGCTTGTTATCCACACAGCTATAAACAACCCTTATCTTTTTTTCTGGCACAAAATATTTTCTTAACACCTCTTTTACAGCATAAGAGTTTGCGATAAACATATTCACACGCGGATTGTGGTATTTAAATAGATTGACAGTAGGAAACAGCACGCTGCGTTGAACAACCAACTTAACATCCTTAAAAAATGTTGCCCACAAGCCGATTTTATGACCCCTTGAGTGGTGTGTGTGTACAATATCAATCTTTCTTTTGCTTAAAAAATTACGAATTACAGCAGCAGATTTAAAAATCTCTTTTTCCTCTATAAAAATACACTCTATACCGTTATCCCTTAGCCTTTTGTGAACCGGTGAGTCTTTTTGACATGCAACAACAACTTCATGCCCTGCCTGTTTCAGATATATGGAGTTAATAATCGTTTGATTAACACCACCTGAGAAGTTCGTGGCGGGTTCAATATTAAGTATGACCATTCAGTCTTTTGTAATTTTCAATAAACTCTGCAATTCTTTCAACATCATTTATGTTAACAGTCCTGCAGGGTAGCGAAACCTTCTCATCCGTTGCAACAAGCACAATATTTCTTATTCCTTCATTAACAAGGTAATGCTTACTTATTGAGCTTCTGTGAACCTCTATCTTTTTTAAATCCTCAAGCCTGTATCCCTCAACAAACACAAAATCGCAATCATCAAACATGGTTATAATCTCCTTTAGCGGTTTTTCTTTTGTCCTATCCTCAATCAAAGCCAGCTTATCCTTTGAAGAAAGCACAACCCTTTTAGCACCTGCATGTTTCATCCTGTATGAATCCTTACCTGGATAATCTATCTCAAAATCATGCGCATCATGCTTTACTGCACCAACGCTATAACCCTTTTTTGAAAAGATCGTTATCAACTTTTCAATCAATGTTGTTTTTCCACTACCAGAATTACCTACAAAGCCAAAAACCTCGCAGCTCATTGTTTTAGCAACTCTACGATAAAGTTATAAACCCTCTCAAGTGAGGCTAAATTAAGTCTTTCTTTGGGTGTGTGAGCAAACTCTATATCAGGTCCAAGAGAAATCATATCTATGCCTTCAACCTTTGAGCCTATTATGCCGCATTCAAGTCCAGCATGAATTACCTTAACTACAGGTTTTTTTGAATACATCCTCTCATACAGCCTGCAGGCTTCATTTAAAAGTGGGGATTCTTCTTTTGGCGTCCATGATGGATAGCGACTGTGAGTATTAAACGATAAACCAAATCTATCGGCTACTTCTTTAATTCTGCCTGTTATCTCATCAAGGCCATCCTCAGATAAGCTTCTCTGGTTGGTGGAGATTATTATTTTATCGCTATCCATCTTTACCACAGCAAGGTTGTTTGATGTATGCACTATCTCATCGTTATACATTTTATAAACACCATGAGGTAGCCTATCTAAAACATCAATTAATTTTATAAAATCTTCTTTGTTTACAACATCGGTTTTCTGAGCCTTTTCAATATTGATACTCATTAAATCGATATCCTCAAAATCGGCATACTTCTCTTTTAATCTCTCAAGCAGCTCTTTTTTGTCTATCTCACCATCTATTGCAACAACAGCAGATGCCTCTGAAGGTATTGCATTTCTCATATTGCCACCACCAATATCTGCAAGCTCAGCCTTCTCAAACAACCAGTTAAGGATATCTGTTAAAACTTTTATGGCGTTAAGCCTCTTTTTTGCAATCTCCATACCTGAATGGCCGCCCTTTAGACCACCAATCTCAATTCTAACAAAATTATTCAACTCTGGTTGTTGTCTGTGAACAACAAACTCAATGTCGCTATCCTCCCCACCAGCACAGCCAACAACAAACTCCCCCTCTGTCTCTGAGTCGATATTTATCAGTTTATCTGCCTTAAAAAATCCCTTTTTTAAAGCCATTGCACCTTTTAGACCCACCTCCTCATCTGCTGTAAACAGAAGCTTCAAAGCTGGATGAGGGATTGTTTTATCCTCAGCGATGGCAAGAGCGATGGCTAAAGCCACACCATCATCTGCACCCAATGTCGTATCCTTTGCCTTAAGCCACCCATCCTCTTCATACACCTCAATAGGGTCTTTTTTAAAATCGTGATTGGAATCTTTTGTTTTTTCGCAAACCATATCCATATGTCCCTGAAGGGCTATTACGGGTTTGCTCTCATAACCATTTGATGCTGGTATATCGATAACAACATTGAAAGCATCATCCTTTTTGCAATTAAAGTGATGGGTGTTTGCCCACATACACAGCCATAAAGAAATAGCATCACAATTATACGAACATCTCGGAATACTGCTTATCTCCTTAAAAATCTCAACAACCCTATTAATCATACAAAAGCTCCTCTATCTCCTTTTTTCTTTTTTTACACTCATACATCAAATCCTCAACACCCTTGCCAGGAATATACTCAGCAAAAGCTACATAATAATCGATGAGTTTTTTAAAGCTTCCAAGCATCATCTCCTCTTTTGCAAGTCTATCTATCACATAATCCTTTATTCGCCTTTTTAGAAGGGTTGCATAAAGACCGTAGTCCACCTTACCCTTATAAACAAAATAAAACGCATCAGGCTCTGTTCTTGCTAAATACTCCACTTCTTTTATATTCTTCAAAATATCCGCCGTATAAAGGATAATCTTATCTCCTACCTCCATCGAATAGCTGTAGTTGATGTAGCTTAAGTTTTTTATATCTATGTAAAAAACGCAAAACCTCTCCTGCGCCTTTATCAGCTCATTAACAGCATCAACAAACTGCTTTCTTCTCAAAAGCCCTGTCATGTAGTCTGTTGTAAAAATCTGCATCCTGATATTTTCTACCGTAAGTGGCATAAACGCCCTTGCTTCCTCCATATCCTGTAGCTCTTTGTAGCCCTCTTTTAACACATCACTTGCCTTTTCAACAATATCTCTATCAAGTTGGCCTTTCATCTCCTCAAGCACTTCCAAAGCCCTCTGGGGTGATAGTTTTTTTCTGTATGGCCTTGTGGTGGTTATAGCATCAAACACATCAGCAATGGCAAGAATCCTTGCGCCAACTGGTATATCATGACACAAAAGCCCCTTTGGGTAGCCACTACCATCGCATCGCTCATGATGGTATCTAACAAAATATGCAATATCCTCAAACCGTTTGATGTTTTTGATAATCTTATATGAAAACTCAGCATGATACTTGATTATGTTGTATTCATTGGGCGTTAGCTTTCCCGGTTTAAGCAGAATATTGTCAGGGATTCCTATTTTTCCCACATCATGTAATAAACCGGATAGATATATCTTTTCCTGCTGTTTTGCATCCAGCCCTAAAGCCTGCGCAATCTTTTTGGCATAATAAGCAACACGCTTTGAATGCCCCTTTGTATAACTATCTCTTGCCTCCATCATCAAAACAAACGACTCAAGAAAGCTCTCCTCCACATCTATCAGCTCATTGCTCAAAATAGAGAGATTCTTTGCAGCAATAAGCATAAATGCAAGATGTGTGGCACTATTTTGAAGGGCAAGTTTATAATCTTTATCGATATCAATCTTTTTATCAAATCCAAACCCCATAGCCACAACAATCTCACCCTCATGGGTAACCGGTACAAACAACCCTTCCTTTATGTCAAGCTTCTGAGCCATTTCTGATATATTGATAGAAAATTTATCAAGCTCACTATACAAAACAACATCCCTTATCTGTTTTTCCCAGATCTGATAGAGTATCCAATCCTTGGGCGGCGATGATTTTGAAAAATATACATAATAGGTTTCCTCACCATCTGTTTTTCCGACAGCTACAAATATCTCCTCCCTGGGAAATATAAAACCCACAGCCTGTGAGTTTGTGATCTTCAAAATATTTTTAAGATAGTCAACAATCCATTTTTTCAGCTCATCTTCATTAAAAAAGTCTGGCAGTTTCTGCGAGTAGAAAAATTCAAACTCATGGATCATCAAATCAAGAAGCGTCTGTCTGGATGAGAGTTTTTTTAGGTTATACAGCACAAACGAAAGAATAGAGGCGATAGATTCAAGCTTAAGCAATACACCTTTTGAAAACCGTCTTTTTTTAAAAGAAGTAATCTGCAGCACGCCAAAGATATCACCATCGTAAAACACGGGTACAGCAACAAGGCTTTCAATCCCCTTTTCTATCCAGAACTTGCTAGCATATTTTGAAGTTTTGTAATCAACCAGAATAACCGGCTGCCTGGTTTTCATTACATATTCTGAAACTTTTGCCTCGCAGTTGTCTACTTTACAGCTGATATTCCCATTTGAAGTGCTACAGATAAACTCCTCATCCTCAAAATGGCCAAAAAAAGCCACATCTACACCAAAAAACTCCTCTATCTTTTTTAAAATATACGGCCACCCCTTTTGCTGAAAAGCACCCGCATGTATGTCTTTTATCAGCTCAAACAGTTTATCGGTTTTCATCTACTTTCAAAAAACGCCTTATAAGCCCTGTATGTCTCATACAGATCAGTTTTTGAGGCTATCTCATAAGGTGAATGCATAGAAATCAAAGCTGGACCACAATCAATCACATCCATATTCCATGCGGCAAGGTATTTTGCTATCGTGCCGCCGCCACCTTCATCCACTTTTCCCAATTCACCAATCTGCCAGTTAACACCCGCATCATTGAAGATCTTTCTAATTTTGCCAACAAACTCTGCATGTGCATCGTTTGCCATATATTTTCCGCCATGGCCTGTAAATTTTGTTAAAACAACCCCGTGATTTATGTAGCTTGCATTATCCTTTTCATGCACCTCTTTAAACATCGGGTTAACAGCGCCGTTTACATCGGCACTCAACACCTCCGATTTCTTTAAAAACTCACCAATATTTTCAAATGACGGCTCAATACCCTTTCTCTTTAAAATTTCAACCACTACATCAAGCAAAAATCGCGACTTTGCAGCCGTGTTGCCGTCAGAGCCTATCTCCTCTTTGTCAATCATCAATGCAACAGCTGTTTTTGAGTTTTCTTTAGCATCAAAAAACGCCTCTAAAGAGCAAAACGCACAAATCCTATCATCATGCCCATATGCAGCAATAAGACTTCTATCAAAACCTACATCCTTAGCTTTAAACGCCGGCACAAGCGTAAGCTCAGCCGATATAAAATCCTCCTCAATAATGCCATACTTTTCATTGAGAATCTTAAGCACATTGAGTTTGACGGTCTCTTTTTCTTCTTCATCGATAGGGATTGAGCCCACTATCAATTTCATCTTTTCTGCCTCAAAAGCCTCTTTCACCTTCTTATCATCAACAAGCTTATGCGAAAGATGGGGCAAAAGATCAGGCAGAACAAATACGGGATCGCTTTCCTCCTCACCTATTACAACCTCGATTATCTCACCATTACTTTTAACAATTACACCGTGGATAGCAAGCGGTATATTAAACCACTGATACTTCTTTATTCCACCGTAGTAATGCGTATGAAACAGGGCAAGCTCGGTATCTTCAAATAGGGGGTTCTGCTTTAGGTCAATCCTTGGCGTATCGATATGACTTGCAACAAGCTTCATCCCGTCATCATTGCCTATTCTAATAAGGGCTATCGATTTTCCTCTATTTACAACAAAAAAATCACCATCCCTTTTCTTTTTTTCAAAAACCTCTTTAATGAATTTAACTGTCTCCCTTTCTGTTTTACATCTTCCTATAAAATCCTTGTAGTTTTCAGCAAAATCAAAAACCTGCTTTTTATAATCCTCCCCTTTAAGCCATCCGTTTTTATTTTTATATGTCAGTTTTTCTTTCAACTCTTCTAACTTAGCCATTTCTTGCCTCCTCTATCTCATCGTATAGTTTTTTTAATGTCTTTTTAATCTCTGCTATAGTATCCTGCTTTTTCACTACCCAGCGCTTTTTATCCCTTCTTAAAGACAGCTCAACATTGCCACCATCAAACGATTTTTTGCCCACAATAACCCTTAAGGGTATGCCGATTAAGTCCATATCGTTGAGCTTTACACCTGCCCGCTCATCCCTATCATCATAAAGCACCTCTATACCCGCCTTTTCAAGCTCTTCATGCAGACTATCGCAAAACTCAACAAGCTCTTTATTTCTTGTATCAAGGCTAACAATCTCCACTTCATAGGGGGCTATAGTGATAGGCCAGATTATACCATCCTCATCGTGGGATTGTTCAATAGCTGCCTGGGCTGTTCTGCCGATACCTATGCCGTAGCAACCCATAAAATAAGGCACGCTTTTACCGTTTTCATCTAAAAAGGTTGCATTCATGGCTTTTGAATACTTCTGCCCCAACTTAAAAATATGTCCTACCTCAATACCTCTAACCTTTTTTAGATGCCCTTTTTTGCATCGCGGGCAGATCTCATGCTCTTTAACAACCCTTAAATCCGCCACTTCACAGTCAAAATCCCTGCCAAATTTTGCACCAATATAATGGTAATTTTCTTTATTTGCCCCTACAACAAGCGTATTTCTCTTTGTGATTCTTCTATCGCAGATTATCTTCATGCTCTTATTTGGAAAATTAACAGGTCCTATATAACCCTTTTCTAACCCTAACTCTTTGAGTTTTTCATCATCGACCATATTTAACTCTATGCTATCAGTGGCTCGCATCGCCTTAACCATATTCAACTCGTCATCTCCTTCAACAAAGAAGCAAAACACCTCGCCCTTTTCATTCTCATAAACAAGAGCCTTGGCAGAAAACTCAGGGTTTGCGTTTAAAAATTCACAAACATCCTTGATTGTTTGCTTATTTGGCGTTGGAATTAACTTTAGCTCTTGCTCCTGACCACTTTCATCATTTACAATACTATCTGCCCTTTCAACATTTGAGGCATAATTGCAACTGTCGCAGATAACTATTTCATCCTCACCTGTTTTGCTTAAAACCATAAACTCCTCTGAATCCTTTCCACCGATAGAGCCAGTATCAGCCTCAACACTTCTAAAATTCAAACCGCAGCGGGCAAAGATATTGTTGTAGGCTTTTCTCATCTTCTCATAGCTAATATCCATACCAGCTTCATCCTTATCAAAACTGTAAGCATCTTTCATTATAAATTCCCTGCCCCTCATCAAGCCAAACCGCGGTCTTAACTCATCCCTGAATTTTGTCTGGATCTGATAAAGGTTAACGGGTAAATTCTTATAACTCTTTGCAAAACGCCTTACGATATCTGTAACAACCTCCTCATGCGTGGGACCAAAAACAAAATCCCTATCCCCTCTATCCTTTATACGCAGAAGCTCTTTGCCGTAATCGTTCCATCTGCCGGATTCCTTCCACAGCTCGGCAGGCTGAATGGCAGCCATTAAAATCTCAATAGCACCTGCCTTATTCATCTCATCTCTAACGATATCTGATACCTTCTTAAGCACCCTTAAACCAAGGGGCAGATAGTTGTAAATACCACTTGCAAGCTTTACAATAAAACCACCCCTTAAAAGCAGGTTATGGCTGACAATAGCAGCTTCCTTTTGATCTTCTTTTAATGTATAGATAAAACTTTTAGAGTATCGCATCAGACCTCCTCTTAATTTTTAAACTTCTTTGGTTTTTCTCTATCAGGCGTATAAATTATCGTTAATGTTCTTAATGCAATTATTGACAGCATAACAACTGAATAGGCTATAGCCATTTTAAAATCTAAACGGTGATAAAATGTGGAAATCATAACCTCTCTTAACACAAATACAATTGCCGCATCCGTAATATAGGAAAGCTTTATCCTGTCAAAATCAAAGTAAGACATCGCACCCCTGAAAAACTCTATCAAAACAAACAGATTCAATACCTCTTCAACAGCCCTCGACATCGTTTTGCTTGTCGGTGGAAATTGCATAACAATATCTTTAAGATCAAAGATAAGCCTGAAAAGATACAGCACGATTACAAGCAAAATTAAAATAGAGAGGATATACAAAATCACATCCATGGCTTTTTTTACAATTGACACTTTAACCATACCGCAAGGATATATAAATTGGAAAATAAGGTCAAGCCATTGCTATTGATATACAAAAGAAAAAATAGTTCGCTTGATAAAAATAGAATTATTTAATATAATTTAGAAAAATTTTTACGGAGGTTTTAGTCATGCATGTGGTTGACACCTTAATCGGTCAACTCTTCTGGATCATCTTCTTCATCATGCTATTCTACCCCTACTTTAAATCTCAATCGCTTGAGGGACAAAGAATCAGACTGATAAGACAGCTTGAAAGGAAACACTCAAGCAGGGTTATAACATTAATTCACAGGCAGGAGACAAAATCGCTGTTTGGTTTCTTCTCAATGAAGTTTTTAGATATAGAGGATTCTGAGGCAATTCTGAGGGCTATTAGAATGACGCCAGAGGATATGCCAATCGATATGATTATTCACACACCCGGTGGTGTAGCATTAGCTGCAACTCAAATTGCCAACGCTTTAGCAGACAGAAAGGCAAAAGTCAGGGTTATAGTTCCTCATTATGCCATGAGCGGCGGCACTTTGATAGCTCTGGCAGCCGATGAGATTTTAATGGATAGCTATGCAGTTTTGGGACCTGTGGACCCACAACTTGGGGGAGAGCCAGCTGCATCAATCAAAAAAATCAAAGAGCTTAAAGAGATTAAAGATATCAATGATGAAACATTAATAAAGATCGACATGAGCGAAAAAGCACTTGCCCAGATGCACAACACAGTTAAAAGCCTTCTAATAAAGAAAGGCTACAGCGACAACGATGCAGACAGAATTGCAACAGAGCTTTCAAGCGGCAAATGGACGCACGATTTTCCCATAACCGTTGAGCATGCAAAAGAATTGGGTCTTAAAGTCTCAACACAGCTACCTGATGAGGTTTATGCTTTAATGAGCCTTTATCCTCAGCCTACTGCAACCCAATCGGTAAACTATATACCGCTTCCATACAACAGACCCGGCAATACTCAAAATTCAACCCATAAAGAGGGTTGAATTTTAAAAAATTAGATTAATCTTAAATTCAAAAAGAAGGAGGTGTGTATGGGTAATGTAAGTATCAAAACCAAACTCACAGGCGTAATAGCAATAGTATCACTGATTCTGTTGTTTTTTGCCGGGTCGATGGTTGTGGAGAAAATAAAAACCTACACAAATCTAAAAAACTCCTATGAGCTTGTTGAACTTTCTGTAAGAATTGGAAGCCTTGTGCATGAGCTGCAAAAAGAAAGAGGGGCTTCAGCTGGATTTTTGGGTGCAAAGGGCAAAAAATTTGGTGAAATTCTGCACAATCAGCGAACTCTTACAGATAAAAGACTCGCCCAACTCTATGCAGTGGCAAAACATGTTAACATCAATTCCAATCCACGATTTGCAAGATACTTTAACACAGCCCTGCAGCTTATAAAACAGATTCCACAGATGAGAAGCAGTGTTGATAGCCTGTCGGTAAATGTTAAAAATGAGGTGGCTTTTTACACAAAGATAAATTCAAACCTGCTTGATGCTGTGGGTGCAATAGGCTATGCAATGAAAGATGCTAATATAGCCAAAGAGCTTAACGCCTATACAAACTTTCTCTTATCAAAAGAAAGAGCAGGCATAGAAAGGGCTGTGCTTTCAAATACATTTGCTCAAAATCATTTCGGACCAGGTATGTATGAGAAATTTATCACACTTGTTGCAGAACAGAAAAGCTACATCCATTCATTTAAAATATCCGCCAGCAAAAAGTTCTTAAATTACTTTGAAGAGCATTTTAAAGGCCCAAGTATAGAAGAAGTAAACAGAATGAGGCAGATCGCCATAAGCCACTTCGGTAAGGGCAACTTTGGTGTTGACCCCGAATACTGGTTTAAAACCATAACAAAGAAAATTAACATCCTGAAAAATATAGAAGATTTTATGGAAGCATCAATCATGCACGATATAAAAGCCGAAATCAATGTAGCATTAGCAGATTTTATACTCTACTTAGTGCTGCTTGCTGCAGGAATAGCATCAATTCTACTGCTTATCTTTGTTGCCTTCAGATATGTATTAAAAACAATAAAGGATCTAACCTTTGAAGCAAAAGACCTTGCAAGTGGAGAGGGTGACCTGACAAAGAGAATCAAGGTAGAAAATAACGATGAATTGGGTGAGTTAGCTGCATGGTTTAATAAATTCATAGAAAAGATTCAGGGTATCGTGCTTGAGATAAAAAACAACACAACCCAGCTCAATTCTCAATCCACAGCATTAGAAAACTCCGCTGTTAACATTACCCGTCTGATTGAGGAAACATCAAGAAACACAGAAGAGATTGCAAACGCCATGAACGATACAACAGAAGCCGTAAACGGCATAGCTCAAGCCACAGAAAACATCAACTCACTTGCCAACGATGTTGGTGAGGTTAACCAGAAGATGATTGAGGATATTGAATTGAGGCTTGAGAGGATGAGGCGCAACGCCGAGCTTGCAAAAGAGGCGATGGAGCAGATCAATACGGTGGGTGAATCATCCAAAGAGATCGGTCAAATTGTTGGCGTGATCAATGAAATAGCCGATCAAACAAACCTGCTTGCACTGAATGCTGCAATTGAGGCAGCACGAGCTGGTGAGGCTGGACGAGGCTTTGCTGTTGTGGCAGATGAGGTAAGAAAGTTGGCAGAAAAGACACAAAGAGCTACAGAAGAAATTCGATCAATGATAACAAAGATACAAAACGATACAAAAACAGCGGTTGATAAAACAAAGCAAGCAAGCGAAATGATCCTTGAGGAAGGAAGAAAGGCTGAGGAAGACAAACGCAATGTTGAAGAGGTTGTTGAAAAAACAAGCAGGGTTATAGAGGAGATAAATTCCACATCTGCAGCAACTGAAGAGCTTTCCTCAACCTTCTCTGAGATGGATATGCAGATTAAGGACATCGCTCAGGCTGCAAAAGAAAACATTAAAGCCGTTGAAGAGGTATCTAACGCTGCAAAACAGCTAAACAACATAGCCCTGCAGGTCGAAAATATGCTAAATAAATTCAAGGTTTAACAAGAGGGGCTCAACCCCCCTCTTTCTTTTTTGTTGACCTTCAACCCCCCATTTGATAAAAAACCACAAACAAAATGTGGAGGTGATTATGAAGCGATTGGTCGTGTTTTTGTTGGTTTTAGGCGTTTTACTTGGCTATAGTTACAGCAGCAATGCAAAAGAGAAAAAAATCAAGGTAGCATTCCTCTATGTTGGACCCCACAACGACGGCGGTTGGTCGCAGGCTCATGATGAGGGCAGAATCTATCTACAAAAACATCTACCCTATGTGGAAACATCATACTCAGAAAGCGTTCCAGAGGGTGCACCGTGTGAGAAGGTTATACGCGACTACATCCACAACGGCTATACGGTGATTTTTGGAACAAGCTTTGGTTTTATGGATTCTATGTATAATGTTGCAAAGGATTATCCCAATGTCATTTTTGAGCACTGCTCTGGTTATAAAACAAGAAAAAATATGGGCACCTATTTTGGCAGGATGTATCAGGCAGACTACCTTGCAGGCCTTGTTGCAGGTATGATGACAAAGTCAAACTACATAGGCTTTGTGGCACCATTTCCCATTCCAGAGGTTGTTAGAGAGATAGACTCCTTCACAATAGGTGTAAGAGAGGTAAACAAAAAAGCCACAGTGCATGTTATCTGGACTAACTCATGGTTCAATCCTGCAAAAGAGCGCTCAGCAGCAGAAACATTTATAGCAAACGGTGCTGATATCATTGCAAGTGGATGTGATTCACCAGCCTCTATTGAAGCAGCAAAAAAAGCAGGCATATACGCCATTGCATACGATAGAGATATTCACAATAAATTCCCAAAAACGGTGCTTACATCCCGTGCATGGAACTGGGGTGTTTTTTATGTAAAGGTGCTTAAAGAGATCCATAACGGCACCTGGAAAGCAACACAATACTGGGGTGGAATGGAAACAGGCATTGTAAAATTAGGTAAATTCGGTGATACTGTTCCTCAAAAGGTCAAAGAATATGTTCTCAAAAGGGAAAGAGAGATAAAAGAGGGTAAATTTAAGGTATTTGCAGGTCCCATCTATGATCAGCATGGCAAATTGATGGTTAAAAAAGGCCAGGAGCTACCCGATAAAGACAAACTCTCACTTCAATGGTTTGTTGAAGGTGTTGTGGGTTCTATTCCACACTAAAAAAGAGCTAATGCTTTCAGAGGCTGGTTTATCCAGCCTCATTTTTATTTATGAGTGAAGTTATTTTAAAAGCTGTTAATATAACAAAAAGATTTGGTGATGTTATAGCAAACGATAGTGTAAATTTTGAACTAAACAGAGGCGAAATCCACACTCTTTTAGGTGAAAACGGCGCTGGCAAAACAACATTGATGAATATTCTATACGGCATTTATTTACCATCAGAGGGACAGATTTACTTAGAAGAAAAACCTGTCGTTATTAATTCTCCACTTGATGCCATAAGATTGGGCATAGGTATGATTCATCAACATTTTATGCTTGTTGATACACTCACGGTGTATGAAAATATCATCTTAGGTTTAAAAGAGTACGGTATTATCATTAAAAAGAGAGCAATACTGCAAAAATTGAAAGAAATTGAAGATAGATACAACCTAAAAGTCAATCCCTTTGAAAAGATATGGCAGTTAGCCGTAGGAGAGCAGCAAAAGGTAGAAATCATAAAAGTTCTATTCAGGGGTGCAAATATATTGATACTTGATGAGCCTACAGCTGTTTTAACGCCGCAGGAAACAAAAAGCCTGTTCAATATTCTCAAAAATATGAAAAACAACTCAAAATCGATAATATTTATCAGTCATAAGCTTGAGGAGGTATTGCAGATAAGCGATAGAATCACCGTAATGAGGGCTGGCAGGATAATAAAAACCCTCAACAAACAAAATACTTCAAAAGAGCAGCTTGCCGATTTAATGATGGCAGATATCAAGCTCCTCAATATACCCAAAGAAAATAAGCCATCAGATGAAACCATACTTGAGGTTAACAATCTTCAGGTTATATCAGACAAAGGCGTAAAATCGGTTGATGGCTTAAGCCTAAAGGTAAAAAGGGGAGAAATTTTAGGAATCGCTGGCGTCTCAGGTAACGGTCAGAAGGAACTTGTCCAGACAATTGCAGGTGTAAAAAAAGCCGTTGGAGGCAGGATTATTTTTAACGGTATAGATATAACAAACAAACCCCCGCGATTTATTGCAAAAAGTGGCATAAACTACATACCTGCAGATAGACTTGCAATGGGTGTCGCACCAAACTTAAATTGCGTGGACAATGCAATTCTTAGATGTTATTACAGAAAACCATTCTTACAAAACGGTATCATGAAATACAAAAAAGCAATAGATTATACAAAACAGATTGTAAAGGATTACAATGTTAAATTGAAATCCATATTCTCACCGATAAAGCTACTTTCTGGCGGCAATATGCAAAAGCTGATTCTTGCACGGGAATTATTAGAAAAACCAAAGCTGTTAATAGCCTCTTATCCAACAAGGGGTCTTGATTTAGCATCAACAATTTTTTTTAGAAAAAAACTTGTTGAGATAGCAAAAGAGGGCACAACTGTTATCCTTGTATCTGAAGATTTAGATGAAATTCTTTCGCTTTCAGACAGGGTGGTTGTAATGTATGAGGGTAAAATAGTGGGAATAGTTAACCCAAAAACAACAGACAAAAACACTTTGGGCCTTATGATGGCTGGAATTACGCCATGATATACTTTGAAAAGGTTTCAACCCAAAGAAACTACCTAAAAATTCTCATACCGATTATTTCAATTCTACTTGGCTTCTTTATTGGTGGCATAGCCATTGCAGTAGCCCACATAAACCCATTTGAGGTTTACAAACAGCTATTAATAAACGCCTTTGGAAGCCCTTATGCTATATCAGAAACGCTTGTTGCAGCCGTTCCCTTGATGCTTATAACCGCAGGCCTCATTGTGGTTTTTAAAATGAATATCTGGAACATCGGTGCATACGGTCAATACATCATGGGTGCAATCTTTAGCTCCTATTTCCCCATATTTTTAACTGACAAGATCCCGCATTATATGATGCTGCCAGTAATGGTTATTGCAAGTATGATCGGTGGCGCTTTATGGGCTTTAATACCCACTATCTTAAAAATCATCTGGGAGGTCAATGAGGTTATAACGACACTGTTATTAAACTACATTGCACTGTTTATACTGAAGTTTCTCATGTATGGACCGTGGAAAAATCCTTCAAGCTACGGCTTTCCTCTGTCAAAAACATTTCCTGATTATGCTCAATTACCGATTCTGTTTAGCGGAAGCAGACTAACAATCGGTTTTGTCTTTGCTATTTTTGCGCTTCTGTTTGTTTATTTTCTTATATCAAAAACCCGTTTTGGCTATGAGATGAGAATTATTGGAGACAACCCTAAAACAGCGCATTATGCAGGTATTAATGTGAAAAAGAACATCATCATAGGAATGCTGATAAGTGGAGCCTTAGCTGGGCTTGCGGGAATGGTCGAGGTATCGGGTATAATTCACTTTCTACAGATAAAAATCGGCGCCGATTACGGCTACACATCAATTATCGTTGCATGGGTTTCATACCTTAACCCGATCACCACTTTTTTTGCCTCAATACTCTTTGGCGGATTATCCTCTGGAGGATACTCAATCCAGATCACAATGCGTGTTTCATACGGCATAGTAAATCTTATAGAAAGTATAATTCTCTTCAGCCTCGTTGGAGCACAGATATTTTTAAACTACAGAGTCAGGTGGAAAAAATGACGCATCACCACATATATGTAATGCTACTTGCAAACACTATTAAGGCTGGCACAATTCTTCTGTTTCCCACAATCGGCGAAATCTTTGCAGAAAGATCAGGTATTTTAAATTTAGGTGTTGAAGGCATGATGCTTATCGGTGCATTTTTTGGCTTTATAGTTTCATATTCAACAAACAATCCCTATTTAGGTATGATTGTGGGTATGTTAGCCGGTGGAATAGCAGGACTGATACATGCATTTATTTCTATCACACTGCGCGGCAATCAAATTGTAAGCGGCCTTGCTTTAACCATTTTTGGCAGTGGTTTTACAACATTCTATGGACAGAAGTGGATAAATATGACGCTAAACAACACACTTCCCCACATAAACATTCCTTTATTAAGCCAGATACCCGTAATTGGAGCAATATTTTTTAAACAGGATTTAGTTGTTTATCTCTCATACATCATCGTTTTTGTTATGTGGTTTATACTTTACAAAACAACCATTGGTTTAAATTTAAGAGCCGTTGGAGAAAACGCCAAAGCGGCAAATGCCATGGGAATTAGCGTTTATAAAATCAGGTATCTGTGGACATTCTTTGGCGGTGTAATGGCTGGAGCTGGCGGCGCCTATCTAACAATAGCCTATGCACCGTTCTGGCTTGATGGAATTACAGCTGGCAGAGGCTGGATTGCCATAGCGCTTGTTATATTTGCCATGTGGGATCCAATTAAGGCGATGTTTGGGGCTTATCTATTTGGTGGAATAAACGCTTTACAGTTTCAGCTCCAGGCAAGCGGCACAACGATACCATCAGCTCTTCTTAATATGCTGCCCTATCTTGTAACATTTATTGTTATATCCATTAGCTTTATTATTGTCAAAGCACGCTTTGTAAAACCACCAAAAGAGCTGGGTATCCCCTATATCAGAGAAGAAAAATAGCTAACTTAAGTTTTCTTTGCCTTAAAATGGTAGTAAGCAAACAACAAAACCATTCCTGCAACACCTGCAAGATTTATCTCTTTTGATGATGGATAGTATGAAAGAAGCCCAAAAATCAAAAAGAGTAGCCTTTCTATAATATTTAAGTGCCTATTCCAGTAACCTTCAAGAAATATAGTAAATCCAAACAAACCAAACAAACCACTTACAGCTGGCAGAATTACTGCAGGATGAAGACCTGCAAGTAAATTTGTGTATAAATAAAGAATTGGAATAAGCAGTAAACCCTTTGCAAGCTTAAATCCCTCAATAGCCGTATCCACGGGTTTTGAGCCTGCTATGCCGCTTGCAGCAAATGCAGCAAGAGCAATGGGAGGTGTTACATTGGCAGTCTCAGCAAGCCAGAAAACCACCATATTTGCTGCTAAAACACCTACACCTAACATTTTAAAGGCAGGTGCTATTAAAATTGCAAGCACAATATATGAAGCTGTTACAGGCAATCCCATCCCTAAAAACAGAGCAGCCAGAGCAGTTAGAAGATAAAGCAAAAATACGCTGTTTTTTGTAATTGAGGTTACTATTATTGAAAGAGAAATACCAAGACCAGTTAGAGTTATTACACCAACAATAATGCCTGCAATTAAAAGCAAAACGCCTGTGCCCACCATATTGCGACTACCCAAAACCATAGCATCTATAATCTCTTTTGGACCCATTCTTGTTTCTTTCTTTAGCCAGCTTGAAACAACAACAGCTACAATACTGATTATTGCTGCATATGTGGGTGTGAAACCATCCACAAGTAAAAAAATTAAAACAATCAAGGGGATAAGAAAATGCCATCCCCTCTTTAATACATCTTTCAGGGATGGAATCTCATCCTTCTCAAGAGGTCTTAAGTTGCTCTTTTTTGCCCTTATATGGACATTCAACAAAACGCCAAGATAATACATTACCGCAGGAATAAACGCTTTACCAATAATCGTTGTGTATGGAATCTGAGTCCACTGAGCCATAATAAAAGCACCAGCTCCCATAATAGGAGGCATCATCTGCCCTCCAACAGAAGCTGCTGTTTCTACACCACCTGCAAATTCAGGTTTAAAACCGATTTTCTTCATAAGAGGAATTGTAATGGAACCTGTTCCCACAACATTGGCAACAGAAGAACCGGTTATCGAGCCCATTAAACCGCTTGCTAAAACCGCAACTTTTGCAGGACCACCAACACTCCTGCCCAACAACGCCTTGGCAAGGTCTATAATAAAATCACCGGCTCCGCTTTTTAAGAAAAAGGCGGCAAATAGAATAAACAGATAAACATAGGTTGATGCAATTGTTGCAATATATCCAAAAATACCGTCATTGGTAAAATACATGCGGTAGATATAGCTTGAATAAAAAATGCCCCTGAAACTAAACATCCCGGGAGGCATAAGTCTACCCAAAAACAACGCATAAGCAGAAAACACAACAGCAAGCAAGGGGATTACCAAACCTGCAGCCCTTCTTGATAGTTCAATCAACAATACAACAGCTACACTGCCCACAACAATATCCCTTAGAATCAAAGCCTCATTTCTGGCATGTACGCTGTTTTCGAAAAACACAAGATATAAGCCACTCAAAAGAATCAAAAAAGCTAAAACGATGTCAATTTTAAGGGTTTGTTTTGCCTTTTTCTTAGAAAGCGGATAAAGAATAAAACCCATAAAACCAATCAAAGAGAAAAATATGGCGTTTTGATGCAATTCAGATATAACACCAAAACTGTTGTAGTATAAAGCAAAGATAGCCAGCACAACGCCGGCTATCTTTACAAGTAAACCAGGTAGACCTAAAGTATCAGGATTTCTCAAAAGTACCGAAGAACCAGCTTCAGCCTCAATCAAATCCTTTTTATCTTCCATTGATGCACTTACCTACCTTTATTTTGCAATTAATCGAGCTGGAATTTTTACTCCCTGCTCTTTGTAGTATTTTGCTGCACCGGGATCAAGTGGAACTGGCAATCCGTTTATAGCATTCTTTAAGCTCATAAAATATGTAGCCTTGTGAATGTTGTGTAGAAATGGCAGGTTTTCATAAATAGTTTTTACAATTAGATAAACATCCTGGGCAGGAACACCCTTTCTTACAGCAAGAAAGTTGGGCTGAGCAATGGTGTATATAGGTTTTTTCTGACCTGGATAGGTATTGGGTTTTATAATATATCTATACCATACAGGAAATGCTGCATCTATTTTTTTCAATTGCTCATCTGTAAAGTTTAGTATGGCAACCTTATCAGCACCCTCTTTTGCAAACAACCTTGTAATAGCAGCAACTGGAGGACCAGCAGGTGTGTTGGCACCAGCAATTCTACCGTTTATCATGGCATCTATACTTGCGTTATAGCCCAGATATACAGGATAGATATCTTTTCCAATCTTTATACCCAAAGCTCCCAGTATAACCTTACCAGAACCCTCTGTTCCGCTTCCCCTTTTACCTATAGAGAATCTTTCATGCAATCCCTTTAAATCCATAATGTTTCCTGTTTTAACATATTTCTTTAACAAAGAGAAATGCTCAACATTGGGCCACAGTGCTGTAACAGCATAGAAAAACTTCTGGGGTTTACCTTTATAAAGGCCTTTTCCGTTGTAAGCCATCGCACCAAACAAACCCTGAAGAATAGCAAAATCAGCCTCCTTGTTTTTCAAAAGCTGGATGTTTTCACCGCTTCCAGCTGATGTTATGGCTGTAGCGGTAATACCTTTTTTTGCAAGCTTCACATTAATCAGGGTTGCAATAGCCACACCGACAGGATAATAGGTGCCTCCCGGTGTTGCAGTAGCAATGATGTAGTTCTTATACTTCTTTGCAAACACATTTGGAGCTGAAAAAACCGTTAACAGTAAGGCAAAAACAGCAACAAACGACACAACTCGCTTAAACATCTCCACACCTCCTAAACTTATTTTCAATATTGTATAGTTTTTAACTTATTCGTCAAGAGTTAGTTTTTAAAAATTTTTCTTAAACTAAACAGCTGCTGATTTAGCCAGCATATCAGCTTTTTTGTTTTTGCCTCTGGGTATGTGTGTTATATTAAAGCTTTTAAACCTCTTAATCAATTTATTAGCTTCTTTATGCAGCCTCTTAAGTTGATCATCTTTAACTGCATATTCACCCTTTATCTGCTTAACAACAAGTTGAGAGTCGCTAAACACCTCTATTGAGTCTATCTTTTTATCCAGTGCAAGTTTTAATCCTTCAATCAACGCCTTATATTCTGCTACATTGTTTGTTGTAACGCCTATCGACTCAGAAAGCTCAAACTCATCATCTTCAATCTGTAAAACAACACCAATACCAGCTTTTCCAGGGTTACCGCTTGATGCACCATCAACAAACAGCCTACCTGATTTAAAACTACCCTTCTTTAAACAGTCTAAAATCTTCAAAAAGTAATCATTAACCTTATCATCATCTAAATTGTTTTTTTCTGCAAGCTCCTTAGCGCAGGGGCTGTTTTTTAAATGGAGAAAAAAATCGTATTCATCCATTACTCTTGGCTTTCATCATCTAGGTAAAGCATCCTGCCGCAGTTTGGACAGTAAACGATTTCATCAGTATCTTTAAGAAGCGCAACAACCTGAGGAGTAAGTTTCATAAAGCAACCGTAACAGGCCTCTTTTCTTGAAGGCACAATTGCTGTTCCTTTTGCCCATTTATTGATTCTTTCGTATTTATTTAATACCGCTTTATTTATTGTGGGCAAAAGTTCATTTTTAGCTGCTTCAATGTCCTTAATCTCTTTGTCTATCTCTTCTCGCCTTTTGTTAAACTTTTCCCTGAACTCATCTAAAGTTTTTAAAAGCTGCTCATAACGCTCCTGCAGTTCTTTAAGGCCTTTTTCCTTTTGTTCAATCTCCTCTTTGACCGCCTCTATCTTTTCCTCAAGTACGGTTTTATTTGTCTTTGCTATATCGATTTCTGTGTTAACAGCCTGCAGCTGTTTTTCGTTGGAAACACTGTTGAGTTTAACCTCAAGTTTCTTTAATGTTTCAAGTGTATCGGCTAAAAGCTCTTCTTTTAGATTTAAATCCTTCTTCAGCTCCTCAAGTTCTGCGTTAGCATCTGCAATCTGAGCCTTTTTAATATCAACAACATCTATAATCCTGTTTTCCTTTGCATCGATTCTTTTAAGCTCATTTTCAAGGTCTGAAATCTTTTTATCAAAACCCTGAATCTCCAGTAGTTTTTCAAGATCTGGATTCAAAGTACACCTCCTAAAAATATTTCCACGGTAGTCTATCCTCTTTTGAAACAAAAACTCTTATATCTTTAAAATTAGCTTCAATTAAATCCTTAAGTATAAACTTTGCGTATTTTTCTGTATGAAAATGGGTTGCATCAACTACATTTATTCCGGTTTCTTTTGCAAAAATAGCCGTATGGTGTTTTAAGTCACCGCTTAAAAATACATCAAAGTCAAGCTGCCTAATTTGATTTAACAAATCCATGCAACTACCACTGCAGACTGCTACCCTTTCTATCATTTTATCTTTAGCTTTCACATACTTTAATACTTCAACTTCTAACTTTTCCTTCACATATTCAAGAAAATCCTCAAAACTTTTTGGCTGGTTCAATCTACCTATACGCAGAGGCTTTGCATACTCAATAATCTCAACATCCTCAAGTCTTAGTTTTTTGCACAGGTAATCATTTAAACCATTTTCGGCAATATCAAGATTCGTATGAAAAGCATAAATACCAATACCTGCCTGAATCGCCCTGTATGCCACATTGAAAGGATAAAAATCGTTGTATATCTTTTTTGTTGAAGAAAAAATCAACGGATGGTGAGCTATAACAACATTACAGCCAAGTCTTATAGCCTCATCGATGGTAGCCGATGTTATATCCAACGCCAACAACACGCCTTTTATGGAACTTTCCTGTGGGGAGATTTGAAGACCGGAATTATCCCAGCCTTCCTGAAGGCTTAGCGGAAAATATGCTTGAAGAAACTCGATTAGCTTACCTACTTCCATTAATTAACTGGTGGGCCCACCAGGACTCGAACCTGGGACCAACCGGTTATGAGCCGGTGGCTCTAGCCAGCTGAGCTATGGGCCCGTTCAACTTCAAAAGCAAAAATTACTATACAGATTCATCACGATTTGTCAACAAAAAAGTAGAATTCTTCTTTTTTGATTCAAAAAGAGAGTAGACACAGCCACAGTAATTCTGCCTGTAAAAACCAAACTCTTTTGATAGCTCCACGGAGTGTTTAAACCCATCTTTCTTTTTAAAATCGCTATCCTCAAATTTTACTCCAAAATGGGTTGCAAGAATTTCGCCAATATGTTTTATCTTTTTGTAATTTTTCAGAGGGCTTACAGACAGGGTTGTTGTAAAGTAATCAAAGCCTTTGTTTTTTGCAACCATAGCCGTTTTATACATTCTCATACCATAGCACACACTGCAACGTTTACCGCCCTCCTTTTCATTTTTAAAAACCTTCGTCTTTTTTAGCCATTCCTTTGGCTTATATTCACCCACAAAAAGCTCTATATTGTGAAACCCGCAGAGTTTTTTAATCTCTTCAAGTCTTATTTTATACTCTCTTTCTGGATGGATATTGGGATTGTAAAAATACACAGCAAGGTCGTATCTATCTTTTAATCTTTCAATTACACTTGTAGCGCACGGGGCACAGCAGGCATGCAAAAGCAAACGCGGTTTTTTATTAAGCCTTTCTATTGCATCCCTGACAGGTTTAAAACTCTTTCTATGGATCGGTGAAGGACCGTATTTAAGCAGAGCCTCTTTATGCGCTTTGGTGCCGTATCCTTTATGCCTATCAAAACCGTATTGTGGATACATCTCAGCCATAAGCTCCATATAACGGTCTCTAAATACCTTTGCAAGAATACTTGCAGCGGCTATTGATTTAACCTTGCTATCGCCCTTTACAATGGAGTTGTATTTAACAGGCAAATCAAACCTATCCCTTCCATCGATAAGCAAAAAAGTGGGTTTTTGAGGCATGTTTTCTATTGCCCTTTTTATGGCAAGTTCAACAGCTTTTACTATGCCAAATTGATCAATCTCATCATTGGAGGCAAGACCAATACCATATAGTGAGTTCTTTTTTATGATTTCGTAAAGCTCTTCCCTTTTAGCAGCAGAAAGTGCTTTGGAGTCTTTTATTTCATCTAAATGGGGAATTTCTCTGTTTAAGATTACACAGGCTGCAACAACAGGTCCAGCCCATGGACCCCTGCCAGCCTCATCTACACCGGCTGTTTTTCCCATCGCCTGTCGTTTTTCATAAAGATCTTGGATAGCTTTTTCAGTCCCAAATACTCAGCAACAACCCTGCATTTTATCAAAAACAAAAAATAGATTCGCTCATCGTTTAACTCGCTTAATGTCTCAAAGTTACCCTGCCCTTTTGAAATAATAATATCTGCACTATCCCACACCTGCCTGCATCTGCCACTTTCATAGGCTGGCCAGAAGCCAGGAATCGCCTTGCTTGAGGCTACTATTTCAGCAATTTCATTCATTCCCACATACAAAGCATCTTCAATGGTTACATCGTTGATTATTGGACCACCCCTTACAATCACATAGAGTTTCTTTTGAGGATAGATATTTTTTATCGTTTTTAGCAAAATCATATCAAATACTATTTCGCCAGCATTATCAGCAACAAGTACAACATTGTTTGCTTTTTTAAGCTTTTCTTTAAATTCCTTAATATCACTTACATCAAGGGGGTTTTTAACGGTTTCATCAATGGTTTTTTGTAGATTAAAAGACTCAATCTGAGATCCAAAATCGATAATATTGCCAGCTAATGCAAGCCTTATTGCATACAAAATCGGATCTTTTGCCCCTTCAATCTCCTTTTCCATAAAATCGACATAACCCAGGGCAATATCGTTAAATTTCTTTTTTATAAAGCTATAAGGGTCCTTTTTGTGTAGCACATCTTTAATCGTTCCATAAACAAATTCACTAATCAAAGGAGGAGGCTGTTCAACATCGATACCCTGCAAAATCCTTACCACAGCTGTTGTTGTTTTTAGTAGATGGTCTCTATCGTTATAGTATAATTTGGTTGACCTTATAGCCTGACCTATAAAACAGGAGAAACATTCAGCGTGCACTTTCACAAGCCCCATTATAGATTTTTATTTTAAAGTTTCAATGAAAAATATATAATTGAAGTCATGATAAGAAGAACTCTCAAGGAGCTTCCCACAAAAAAATTTGATATCAGAGCAACATTCTTTTCAGGCTCCACTATCTCAAAAATCTATAGCTTCTTCATGCAATTTATAACAGCACTATCTCTAATTGCCATCATAGGCTACGATAAAGCTATTCCCATAAATCTTGGCATGCCGCAGATCTATAAAAAAATTGAGATATTAACCATCTTCTTTTTCCTTGCAGACCTTGCCATTAAAGGCGTTATGTCGTATGAGGAAAAAGACCAACAAAAGCATTCAATAGCCCGATTTGTTTTTCATCCATTAAGAATTGCAGATGTCTTTGCAATCATACCATATGGATTCTTACCATACCCTTATAGATTGGCTATACTTGTTGCACGAATAATCAAAGGAGCAAGCTACAGCAAAAG
Source organism: Hippea jasoniae (assembly GCF_000744435.1). NCBI lineage: Bacteria > Pseudomonadati > Campylobacterota > Desulfurellia > Desulfurellales > Hippeaceae > Hippea > Hippea jasoniae. The sequence continues at coordinate 68,304 of NZ_JQLX01000014.1, read as the reverse complement.
CATCAAAGAGGTGCTTGCAGGCTTAAAGGAAAAAACATTCGAGATTTCAACGGTTTTTATTATTTTCACATTTTCCATCTTAAGCTCATCCATTATTATATTCGTTGCAGAAGAGGGAAAAAATCCCAATATTAAAAATATATTTGACGCCCTGTGGTGGAGTATTGTCACATTTACCACTGTGGGTTATGGCGATATAACACCACAAACAACAATCGGCAGGGTTGTAGCTTCATTTCTTATGATAATGGGTATTTCGGGAATTGCATTGCTTACAGGTATTATCTCAAGTGCCTTTACCGATAGAATTTTAAAATTAAAGCTCAGTATGGAGGAGATTATGGAGAAAAAAATAAAGAATTTAACAAATCATTTTATCATCTGCGGCTATGGAAGGGTTGGAAAGGTTGTGGCAAAGGAGATGGAGAGATTTAAAAAACCGTTTGTGGTGGTTGAGGAAAATCAGGAAAGGGCAAAAGAGGCGATAAATGAAGGTTATTTGACGATTATCGGTTCTGCAACGGATGAGGAGGTTTTAAAAAAAGCAAGGGTAAAAGAGGCTCAGGGTATAGCGCTTGTAATGGATACAGACGCCGATAACCTGTATGCATTGATTACGGCAAAAGATGAAAATAGAAATATTTTGGCTGTGGCAAGGGCAAACTCTGAGGATTCTGTAAAAAAATTCATAAAACTTGGAGCAAAAACAATCTCACCGTATCAGTCAAGCGGTTATGATATCTCTCGCATGCTTATCTCACCAAGGACAGCTGAATTTGTTTCAATCGTAATGCAATCAGACAGAACAATAGAGATGGGAGAATTCTATATCACAAAAGATTCACCCTACGCTGGTAAAAAGATTAAAGATACAGACATAAGAAGCAACTACAACCTCATCATCATCGCCATTATATCAAAAAATAAAGAAACAATTTTCAACCCTAAAGCAAACGACATTATAGAGGTAGGCTCAACATTGATCTGTGTTGGCACAAAAGAGGATATGGAAAGATTTCAGGAGGCTATACCTTAAACCTTCTATTCAAAAACTTAATCAAAAATACGCTAAAAAAGGACAAAATGATAACAAGGAGACTTGCTGCAAGCGCTTTCTTAAAATTCCCCTCGCTAATGTTTATGTAGATATTAATCGGGATATTTTCTGTCTTAAAGGCTATACCACCACCAACAAGCAGTGTTGCTCCAAATTCACCCAAGCTTCTAAGCCAGCTTAAGATCAAACCCGATAGAATACCACTAAACGCCAGCTTAAATGTCGTATCATAAAACGATCTAAACCTTCCAGCTCCAAGTGTCATGGCAATTCTTTCATAAACAGGCGGAATTAGCTCAAAAGCCGTTTTTGATGATTTCACGCTAAAGGGAAAGGCTATTAAAAACTGAGCAGTCGCAGCGCCATAGAAGGTAAACACAAAATCATAAAAATTCTTAACAAAATTGGCATTAAACAGATCAAGCAACAAAACACCAACAATCAAAGGTGGGATAATCAAGGGGATATCAAAAAACACATCAAGAAACCTGCTTAAATTAGAATTGCTGCGGGCAAGAAAATAGCCCGACGGAACGCCAAAAATAAAAGAAAATACAGCTGCCAGACCTGATGTTTTGAAACCAAAAACAACTGCGGCAACAAACTCTTTATCCTTAAAAAGCTCAAAGATATCCTTTAGATTAACACACTTAAAACCCCAGATTAAAATAAAGAGGAATATCGATGCAAGCAAAACAACAAAAAACGCAGAAATCGTGGTAAGTTTTAATTGCATACAACAAGACCTTCCTTTTTTAGGGATATCAGAATCCTTCTTCCTTTTTTTATTTCCATTTTATAAACAACATGAGGCAAAACATCCACATAAATCTCTAACCCATCAATTGCTACCTTTATCGCTACATAAAAACCTCTATCCTCAACACTTTTAACAACACCGTAAAACCTGTTTTCCTTATCTGAAACATCCACATCCTCTCTCAAAACCATCACATCCGATGCCTTGATGCACAGATAACCACCTCTGCCTTTTGCACCTTCTATCCAGATATTGCCAATTTTTACTAAATTTCCCTTTTTTTGCTTAATTTTAAATATATTTTTAACGCCAAACAGCCTTGCCACACTAACACAACAGGGTTTGTTAAACATCTCGTATTTTTCTTTGGTTTTTATTATCCTGCCATTTTCTATTACAGCTATTTCATCGGCAAACAGATAAGCCTCTTCAAAGTCGTGACTAACAAAAATCGAAGGGATTTCAAACCTCTCAATCACCTCCTCAACAAGCTCCCTTAGCTGTTCTCTTACAGGCCTATCAAGTGCAGAAAACGGCTCATCAAGCAATAACAGCTTAGGTTGAGCCACAAGAGCCCTCAACACGGCAATCCGCTGTTTTTGACCTCCAGACAATTCTTCTGGTTTGTATGTTAAATAATCACTTATTCCAAAAAGATTAATCAATTCATTTAAGTTTTTGTTATCGACTTTTAGTTTCCGTGCCCTGATGCCATAAACGATATTCTCATAAACATTGAGATGGGGAAACAGCGTATATTCCTGAGGAATATATCCAACACCCCTTAGATTGACTTTAAGAGAAAATTTTTTAGAACTATCAAATAGCAGCGTATCATTCACTTTAATATAGCCCTCATCAGGGTCAAAAAAACCGGCAATCATTTTTAATATCGATGTTTTGCCGCTGCCAGAGCTGCCAAATAGCACATTCTTTAAGCCTTTAAAGTTTATCCTGGCATCGATTACAATATTTTTTAGTTGCTTTTTTATATCTGCCTGTATCATCAATGGGATCTAAAGCAAAGCCTGTTTAAGTTTAACAGAGAGGCAACACCTGCAATGGTTGTGCCGTAAAAAATAACAATCCTGTTTTTATTGTCTCTTTTTGATTCTTCTAAAAATGCATCTATCGTGCCGTTTACAACTGTTGATCCCGTAATCAACGCAAGAAAGTTGGATGCAACAATCTTTCTTGCATATTTAGATCCATCTAAAACCTCCACACCCTCAAAATTCTTTCCAATATTATCCTCATCAAGGTCACAGATCTGAATATGGTCCGCACCAAATTGTTTAATCAGTGCTGAAGCAATAGCAGGTTGAAGTCCAACCATTCCTATAGTTAAATCCTCACCCCATCTTCTAAAAAAACGCTGAGCCATTTCATCTGCGCACTCTCTGGGTTCTCTATCTCTGCAATGAACACTACCCCATGTAAGGTTTAGATATCTCAAAACGGCATTTATTGCAGCCACGACTACAGCTCTGTTGCGATTGTTAGTTAGCTCTAAATTCAAAATATCTTTAATATAACCGCTAAAGTTGCTGGGTTGATCGGTAAATGCCTGACCTTTAGCAGATTCGAACTCTGCCTCGATCAAAACCTCTTTACCCTTTAAAAGTGGAAAATCGTCTCTTTCGGGATTGCCTATCGCCTCGGTTGGCTTTAAAGGCCTCATGGTAATTTTTATTTCCTTTTCAAGCAAACCCTCTTTTTTAACTATCTTTTCAAACTCTGCAATTGCACTCTCCAAAACTCCCATAATCCCTCCTAATAAGCGTTAAATCCAAACTTTTTATAAACAGATAGATGTGCAAGAATGAAGTTGTAAAGCTCTTTAGCTGCTTTTTTATTCTTTGAATATTTAATCAAGGCTATATATCCATATCGATAAACCCTGTAGGCTTCAGGGATTTTTATATAACCAAGACCAGTGCCTCTTAAAAGAGCCTTATCAAGAATAATACCAGCATCAACAACATTGCTTTTTAGGTATCCAATGATCTGCATCACATTGAGGCATTTGATTGTGATATTTTTTTCGATACTTCTTCTCTCTGCCTGTGGTAGTTTATTTAAGATTTCTTCAAACGCCTGACCCAGGCACATAGACTTCGGGTTTCCCCCTGCTATTTTTATGCCGTTTTTTTGTAGGTCTTTGAATGTTTTAATCTTTTTTTTGCCGCTTTCTGAAAGTGCAAAAACCGGTTCCATTGTAAGAAACCTTCTATCTTTAACTACAATACCCTTTCTAATAGCTTTTTTAAGAAAAAATCTATCCATAAATGTATAAACATCTCCCCTTTTTGCTTGTAGCATCTCATTTAAAACCTGACCAGATCCACCACTGATCAATGCAACCTTATCGCTATGCGTTCTGTTAAACTCTTTTGCAATAATCTCAGCCGGTTTTTTAATTCCTGCTCCTGTAAACCAATAAAGCGTATCGGCATAACTTATACCACTTAAAAAAGACAATACAATCCCCATCAATATAATCCTTTTCATTCCTACCTCCCCACTATAAAGCTATACCTTTTGATAATAAAACAGACAGGACCATCTAAAACCTCCTTTCCAATCTCGGGAGGCATAGGCGTTTCCACCTATACCCTATCGGTGACACACCGTAGGATAGCTCCCTTAGGCAATGCCACTCGGAGATTTTATTACTTATATTACTTTGAAGTTCTACTGTCAAGCTTAAAAGAGTTCGAATGAATCTCTTATTTTTCTTGATATAAAATGATATTTAATTTATATTTATAAAAATGACGGTTGTGTCGGTGCCTAAGTTAAACAACCATAAAAACCATAGAAAGGAGATAGGCCAATGGAAACATTAACGATTTGTGTGCCGTTTTTTGCTCTACCGGGGCTTTCCAGCAATTGCGATTCTATTGTAGGCAATCAAAATCTGATCGTGAGGGACATTCTGGGTTTAAACCCCTTAAGAAAGGGTGAGTATGAAAATGGCCCATATCTTGAAGGCTTCAACGCTGATGGTAAATTAGACTATGTCTTCTACTTTGACGAGGTTGAAAAAATCCTTGAAAAAAAAGCATACGATGAAATAAACATCCTCTTTAGGGCAATCTACAAACCCTATCAAAAATCCACCCAGCATATAGTTATTGGATACTATTCAGTAAAAAATACTCAAGGGGTTGAAATAGCACCAGGTGTTTATGCAATACAGGGTAGGCAAGCTTATTTTGTTGATTACAACGATTCTTTGGATATAACAGATATAATTGTGGGGTATAATCTGCAGGATTCTATAATGAAAAGCAATTCTGCCAATCATCCAGAATACAAAGAATGGATCGAAAACTGGCTTAACCATATAAAATCGAAAGAAAACAAAATCGATGAATACATAGAAAGAAGCAAACTATTAAGAGAACTGAAAGCAACAGATAACTACAAAGATAAAATAAAAGAGTGTTTATAATGCTGTGGGAGGTAGGGTTAAATGGCAAAGGATATTGACAAAAAAAGGGTTATTGCAATCTGCGGATCAGGTGGCTGTGGCAAAACTACTCTATGCGAAGATATACTTTTTAGAACAAAAAAGATAACAAGAAAAGGCTCAACAGACAAAGGCAACACAACTATGGATTTTGACTCAGAGGAAATAGAACGCAAAATCTCTCTTCAGCTTGCAGTTGGCTACACAGATTATAAAAAACACAAAATCTTTATGATCGATACACCGGGGTATCACAACTTCATAGCCGATGCTTTATGTGGCATTAAGGCAGCAGATGGTGTTGTTATGCTAATCGATGCCAAGGATGGTCCTGATGCCCAGACTGAACGGTTAATGGATACAATAAAAAAGGAATCAAAACCGGCCATTATCTTCATAAACGGCATTGACAAAGAGGATATTCAATTTGACAAAACCCTAAACGCTATCAAAGAAACCGTTTCCCAAAAAAGCTTTTTGCTTCAACTGCCCATATTTGAAGGCAACAAAGCCAGGGGTTATATCGATATTTTAAACAAAGAGGCGTTTGATTTTGAGGGCAATAAAATCGATATCCCTGCTAATTTAGAGGATGAACTCGAAGGTAAATATATGGAGCTTGTTGAAGAAATATCAACACACGACGATGAGCTAATGGAGAAATATTTAGAGGGTGAGGAGTTAGATAAAGAAACAATCGTTAAAACACTAAAAACAGCCACAATTTCGGGTGAGTTTTACCCTGTGCTTTTAGGTTCAGCTTTGGCAGGATACGGTGTTGATCAGCTCTTAGATGAAATTATAAATATTTTGCCCGCACCGCAGGAGGTGTTTGATGAACCAGCTGCACTAACATTTAAAACTTACAACGACCCCCAGATGGGCAAAATCAGCCTTTTAAGGGTTTGCTCTGGCACAATCCAAGCCGACACAACATACTACAATACAACAAAGGATCAGGAGGAGCGTTTAGGTACAATAAACCTGATGCAGGGCAAAAGCTTTACAAAGATTGAGGAGGCAACAACCGGTGATATATTCGCCGTTGCTAAACTCAAGATAACACAGACAGGCGATACCATAGCCAATAAAGGCTCCGAAGTTAAATGCGAATTTATAGAGATGCCTCTTCCGTATATTTCAGCTGCGATCTATGGCTCAAGTAAGGGTGATGAGGAAAAAATCGGTGCAGCTATCAGCAAGATTATCGAATCAGATCCGAGTCTATCATTCACAAGAAATAATGAGACAGGTGAGTTTATCCTAACCGGTATGGGTAAACTACACCTTGAAACGGTTATATCAAGGCTTAAGAAAAAATACGGAGTTGAGGCTCAACTCAAAACACCAAAGGTTGCATACAAGGAAACAATCAAAGGCAAAACAACCTCTCACGGACGATACAAGAAACAGACCGGTGGACACGGACAGTTTGGAGACTGCACCATTGAGATTATGCCACTGCCCAGAGGCGGCGGGTTTGAATTTGAAGACTTGATTGTTGGCGGTGCCATTCCCAAACAGTTCATACCTTCAGTGGAAAAGGGTATAAAATCTGCAATGGAGCAGGGATATCTTGCAGGATATCCAATGATAGACATAAAGATAAAACTTATAGATGGAAAATATCACCCCGTTGATTCAAGTGATTTAGCCTTCCAGATGGCTGGATCCATAGCATTTAAAGAGGGTGTGGCAAAATGCAAGCCCGTTTTGCTTGAACCTATTGTAGAGATGGAGATATTTGTGCCAGATGAGGTGATGGGCGATGTTATAGGTGATATAAACTCCCGCAGAGGCAGGGTGCTTGGCATGGAGCCTTATGAGGGCAAAAAAGGTTATCAGCGAATAAGGGCTTTGGTGCCTGAGGCTGAGATACTGGAATATGCACCATCTCTAAGGTCTATTACAGGTGGTAGAGGCTTCTTTAAATATAAATTCTCAACCTACGAGGAGGTTCCACCTCAGATAGCAGAAAAAATCATAGAAGAAGCCAAGAAAGAAAAAGAAAATTAAAGGGGGGTTATCCCTCCTTTTTTTACAGTGTTATACCTGCCTGATCTAATTGGCTTGCGCTTAAATGGTAGCATTCATCCTGGATGGATTTATTATAGGCAATGGCAGCCGCTTGAGAGCATAAAAAATCTCTAAAATAACAGCCGCCTTTATTAACATTTTCAATTAGATGCAAAATTGTTTTATACCCCTCTTTTACATCAACGCCGCAGGCGCCCCACCCTTTTTTTAGTAGTTTTGTATTAATCACCCCGGGATGCAAACTGTTAACAATTACACCTTTATCCTTCAACATATCGTGAAGCTTAAATGAAAAGAGTATATTGCACAGCTTTGAAAGATAGTAAGCCTCATAACCTGTAGGAAAAACACCCTTTTTTAGCTTATCAAAATCAATGCTACTTGCATGCGCCATAGAGGCCACAATAATAATCTTTGAAGGTGCATTGTTAATAATGGTTTCAAGCAAGATATGCGTAATCAAAAAGTGTGAAAGATGGTTTACCTGATAGGTGTATTCAAAACCATCAACGGTTCTTTTAAATTCATTTACAAAAGTACCTGCGTTGTTTATTAAAATATTAACAGGCAAATCCTTTATTTTTAAAAAAGCCTCATAGGTTTCATTAAGTGAGGCAAAATCAGCAACAACGGGTATTATATCAATTGATGGATTGATGGTGCTTAAAATTTGACTGATGGAATAAAGCTTTTTAGAAGACCTGCCATGAATAATGAGATTATAACCCTTTTGAGCTAAAACCTTTGCCGTCTCAAAACCTATACCGTCTGTGGAGCCGGTTAGAAGTAGATACATAAAACAAAAAAGGGGCTTAAGCCCCTCTCATTTTAATATTGAGCCTTAACCTCAAGCACAGGTATATCGCTTAATCTCATAACTTTTTCTGTTACACTACCAAACATAAAACGTTCAAGACCGCTTTTGCCGTGTGCGCCCATAACAATAAGATCGATCTCGTTTTTCTTTGCAAACTCAACTATAGCAGCAGCTGCTTCTCCAACATCAATAACCATTTCACAATTGTTTATATTATAGCGATTCTTTAGATGCTCCATCTCCTTGGTTGCATCCTCTCTCAATCCCTTAATTACCTCCTCAGCCGGAAATGAGGGAATATAACTCACATAAGAATTGATGTCTGTTATACAGTGAAACATATAAATCTTTGCACCAAACCTCTCCCCAATCAGTTTGGCATATTTTAGTGCATATACAGAAGCCTCAGAAAAATCAACGGGGGCTAAGATCTTTTCAATCTTTACAGAATTCATAAAACCTCCTTACAAATACTCTTTTATGAGTATTTCGGCAATTTGGACAGCATTTAGAGCTGCCCCTTTTCTTAAGTTATCCGCCACAACCCATAAATTCAAACCGTTTTCAACCGACTCATCCCTTCTTATTCTACCGATAAAGGTTTCATCTTTGCCAGCCACATCTATAGGAGTAGGATACTCTAATTTTTCAGGATTATCAACAACTTTACACCCTGCAGCTTTAGACAAAAGCTCTCTAACTTCATCAATTTCAAACGGCTTTTGAGTTTCCACATTTACGCTTTCTGCATGTCCTCTAAAAACTGGAACCCTTACACATGTTGCTGTAACGGGTAGCTCTGGTTTATGGAAAATCTTGCGCGTTTCATTAATCATTTTCATCTCTTCTTTTGTATAACCATTATCAAAAAACACATCTATATGAGGCACACAGTTAAAGGCTATTTTTTTAGGAATCTTGACAGGTTTTACATCGTCGTATTTAAACTCAAACCACGCCTTTGTTTGTTCAACCAACTCCTCCATAGCCCTTCTGCCGGCACCGGATGTTGCCTGATATGTGCTCACAACAATCCTTTTAATACCATATTGATCAAGAATGGGTTTGAGTGCAACAACCATCTGAATTGTTGAGCAATTGGGATTTGCTATTATGCCACGATTTTTATAGAAGGCTATATCATCGGGATTTACCTCAGGCACAACAAGTGGCACATCCTTTTCCATTCTGAAATAACTGGTATTATCAACAACGATTGCGCCGCTTTCTGCTGCTATAGGGGCAAACTGTTTGCTTATGCTACCACCGGCTGAAAACAGGGCTATATCTATACCCTTAAAAGAATCTTTATCTAAAACCTCTACAGGAATCTCTTCTCCTTTAAACTTAACACTTTTACCAATAGAACGCTCAGAGGCAAGTGGCCTTAGAAGTTTTACAGGAAAACCCCTCTGCTCCAATGTTAATACCATCTCCTCTCCAACGGCACCCGTTGCACCAACAACAGCCACAGCATACTCTTTCATCTAACCTCAAGCCTCCTTAACCCTTTTATTAAAAATAGTCATGCTTTTACTTAAACCTTCGGTAATTATGCTTTTTATAGCTTCTGCTGCAACCTCACAGCTTTTTTGTAAAACATCAAGCAATTCGCCATTTAATTTGTTTAAAACATAATCTGCCGCATTTCCATATCTTCCAACACCTACTTTAACCCTGATAAAATCCCTGCTACCTAAAGCATCAATGATAGACTGCACTCCTTTGTGGCCACCACTTGAGGAATTTTTTTTTATCCTTACAACACCCAGATCCAAATCGATATCATCGTGTGCAACAATAAGATGAGAAAGCTCAAATTTATAAAAATTAAAAAAAGCAGCAACACTATTACCGCTTAAATTCATATAGGTTAGTGGTTTTAACACCTTCACTCTATCGCTATTCAAAAAAAACTCACCAACTAAAGCAGCAAATTTTCTGTTTAAATTAAACTCAAAATGAAAAATCCGGGCAAGATGATCACACACCATAAAACCTGCATTGTGAGGCGTGTGCTCATACTCCCTGCCCGGATTGCCAAGGCCTACAACAAGCCAATCCATCAGGATTCTTCTATTTCTTCCTCTTCTTCGCCTTCCTCTTTCGTCTCCTCTAAAGCCTTACCAAGTATTGCAACAAGTGTAAAGTTCTTTGAGGATTTAACTTTAACGCCTTCTGGCAACTTTAGATCAAAAACATGTACAACATCGCCTATCTGCATATCACTAACATCAATCTCTATCTCATTGGGTATTGCATCGGGCAGTGCCATTATTGTTACCTTTTTCCTTGGCTGATACAGATCGCCACCCATTTTCACGCCCTTTGCCTCACCAACAACCTTAACAGGCACATCAACTGTAACCATCCTGCCTTCGGTTAGCTTATAAAAATCTACATGTAAAACCTCTTCTTTGACAGGATGCCATTGCAGCTCTCTAACTATTACTGTATATGTTTCACCGTCAACCTTCAGTTCAAATCTATCATTTCTTTTGCTTTTCCTTATTGCAGCTAAAAACTCAGACCTGTTAACCTCTATGTGCTCATTCTCAAAATCAGCACCGTACAAAACAGCAGGAATCTTTCCTTCTCTTCTAATCCTTCTTGCATATCCTTTTCCGGTCTGCTGCCTTTTTGTAGCTGTAATAACCATCTTTTCACCACTCCTTGTTTTATTCAAAAATTGCGCTTAACGATTCTTTGTGAAAAACCCTTCTTATAGCCTCACCAATGATTTCTCCAACCGACAAAACCTTTATCTTATCGGTTGGAATTGGTTTAGAAAACGTAATGGTATTTGTCACGGCAAGCTCAATAATCGGGGAGTTATTGATCTTTTCTATAGCATTCCCACTCAAAACAGGATGACTGCAGCATGCATAAACACCTTTTGCTCCTTCTTTTGCCAGTGCCTTTGCCGCATTTGTCAAAGTGCCTGCCGTATCAACAATATCATCAACAATAACAGCCGTTTTATCCTTAACATCACCGATTATATGCATAATCTCGCTAACATTGGGTTTTGGTCTTCGTTTATCAATAATAGCTATTGTGCATCCAAGTTTTTTGGCATAATACCTTGCTCTTTCGACACCGCCGGCATCGGGTGAGACGATAACTAAATTTTCAGTGTCGATATTTTCCTTTATGTATTTTAACATAATAGGAGCTGCATATAGATGATCAACGGGAATATCAAAGAAACCCTGAATTTGACCGGCATGCAGATCCATAGACATAATCCTGTCAGCCCCGGCAACAGTAATTAAGTCGGCAAGTAGTTTTGCAGAAATGGGAACCCTCGGCAATACCTTTCTATCCTGCCTTGCATAGGCATAATAGGGAACAACAACAGTTATAGAGCTTGCCGATGAGCGTTTTAATGCATCGAGCGTAACAAGAAGCTCCATAATATTGTCGTTCACAGGCGAAGACAACGACTGAATCAAGAAGACATCAGCGCCTCTTACGCTTTCATCTATCTGGACATAGATTTCACCATCACTAAATCGGGAAATTTGAGCCTTTGCAAGCGAAACCCCCAAATAATCAGCTATTTCTTCGGCTAATGCTTTATTTGCCGTGCCACTTATAAGCTTTAAATGGGCCATTTTCCTCACGCCTTTTATTTAAAATTTAAATGGCTGGGGTGGCTGGATTCGAACCAGCGATCGAGGATCCAAAGTCCTCTGCCTTACCGCTTGGCTACACCCCAAAATAAAAACCGCAGGATAACCTGCGGTGATTGGTTACTGATTCTCCTCTTCGCTTTTGGCTGCTTTGGCTTTGTCATACTCCTTCAAAACAGCTTCCTCAAGTTTTCTTCTCATCTCGTTGTTTAAAGGATGTGCCACATCTTTAAAGCTGCCATCCTTCATTTTCCTTGATGGCATAGCCACAAACAAACCCTTCTGACCGCTGATGATCTTCAAATCCCTTACAACAAACTCGTTATCAAAGATGACAGTTGCAAAACCCTTCAACTTCTCATCACCCTCTATCGGGCTTACCCTTACCTCTGTAATCTCCATGCTACTCTTACCTCTCACTCCACGAAATTGAAAGTTTTAAAGTTTAAACCCATTCCACCAAATGTTTCTGCCAATCTTTCCTGCTGCACCTCCGAATTGATAATTGAAAATACTGCCGAACCACTACCAGAAACCAAACCATTACCCGCTAATTCAACCAATGTTTCCTTAATTGTTTTTAAAAGATCAAATTTTTCAAGCACAACAGCCTCTAAATCGTTGTAAAGACGGCTCTTTAAAAACTCAATGCTGCAGCCATCTTCAACCGTAGTTGCAATTTTATTGAAGCCTGTATGGTTTGTCAACCTCAAATTTTTGTAAACAAAAGCCGTTGAAATCGAGATATCTGGAACAACTAAAGCCACCTTAAAATCACCATAGTCGCAATTCAGTCTTTTTATCTTTTCCCCTCTGCCTGTGGCAATACAGCTACCATCTTCAATAAAGAAAGCCACATCACTACCCAGATTAGCACCGAGTTTGAACAACTCCTTTTTATTTAAAGGAAAACCAAACATCTCATTGAGGCTTTTAAGGGTATAAGCTGCATTGGAGCTTCCACCACCAAGCCCACCGCCAATTGGTATATGCTTTTCTATCTCTATTCTCACACCGCTTTTTATCCTGGTTGTTTCAAAAAAAAGCTCTGCAGCCCTGTATGCCAGATTTTTGGAATCATTCAATTCATCGATTGTCGTTTTTATATCGATGCCATATGAGGTTTTTTTTATCTCGATGACATCATGTAAATCGATTTTATGCATAAGCGTAAAAATCTCATGATAACCGTCATTCCTCTTACCCAGAACATAAAGCAGAGTATTTATCTTTGCGTATGATTTAACAATCAACGGTTAGCCACCTTCTTTGCTAATTTTTTAACCTCAAAGGCTACCTCGTTGGCATCAATCTTTACAAACTCCCTGTTTCTATAAACAATCTCTCCATCGATAATCACATCCCTGATGCTTCTTGAATTCATCGCATAGACAACAAACGAGTATGGATTATACATCGGCACAGCTTCAAAGCTATCCAGCGAAACTATCGCTATATCGGCCAATGCACCCTCAACCAACCGATCTCTTTCAAAAAGCGATTTTATTGCTATAGAAAAAGTGGTTTTTGCATTTAGCGATTTTTCATCGTATTTAACCTTTTGAACCAGCGAGGCAAAACGCATCTCCTCAACCATATCAAGGTTGTTGTTGCTTGCCTGCCCATCTGTTCCAAGATATACTTCTACTCCGCTTTTTAAAAAATCACACACAGGCGCAATACCGCTTGAGAGCTTAAAATTGCTCTGTGGCACATGGATAATCTTTGCTTTAGCTGCCTTTATTCTTTTAATCTCTTCTTTTGTTGTTTTTACGCTGTGAGCTAAAAATGTATTGGGCAAAAGCAACCCCACCTCCTCAAGCACATCAAGCGGCCTTTTTTTCTTTTCAGATAACACCTGCTGTATCTCTCCATCACTTTCGTTTAAATGAATGTGAATTATATCATCTTCATCGATCTCTAAAGCGATCTTTTTTAAACTTTCAAAAGAAAGCGTATAGGTGGAATGTGGAGCATAGGCTACTTTTATCAAACCCTCGTTTTTAAATTCCCTTTTTAGCGATTTTGTTTTTGCTATAGCCTCATCAGCATTTTTGCAACTGGGTGAAGGAAAATCTACAATACCTTCTGCAATAACACCCCTTATGCCAACCTCAAGTGCTGCTTTTGCAACCTCCTCTTCAAAAAAATACATATCAGAAAAACAACCGCTACCGCTTGCAATAAGCTCAAGCATAGAAAATTTAGAGCAGATATAAACCATCTCTTTATTGACAAATTCAGCCTCTGCAGGAAATATATGCTTTGTTAACCACTCAATAAGACTCAAATCATCAGCAAGCCCCCTGAATAAACTCATTGCAAGATGAGTATGGGCGTTGCAAAATGTGGGCATAACAAGGCAGTTGTTTGCATCTATAACCTCATCAAAATCACCCTCAATCGATTTATCGATTCTTGCAATTCTGTTTTTTTCGACAACGATATCGTAAATCCCATCCTTTTTGCCACCTATCAGATAACCATTCTTTATAAGCAAACTCATATAGCCTCCACAAAACAGTCAATCAGTCTGCTCAACCTTAAACTTGCCGAAGATGCTGCCTTAATCACCTCATCAAGCGGTGCTTTTTCCATGCAATCGGGTCTGTTTTCATTTGTGATGATGCTAACAGCCACAACATTGCATCCTGCATGGTTTAGAGCTATAACCTCTGGCACAGTCGACATACCAACGGCATCTGCACCAATCATCCTCAACATCCTTGTTTCTGCCGGTGTTTCCATTGAAGGACCGCTTACTGTAACATAAACCCCCTCTTTAAGTTCTATTTTGTTCTTTAAAGCACATTTCTTTATAATTTCAATATGCTTTTTGCTGTAAGGCTCACTCATATCGGGAAAACGCTCACCCAACTCTTCTAAATTTCTACCCCGCAGAGGATTTATACCCATAAAATTGATATGATCAACAACAACCATCAAATCACCCTTTTTAAAGAGCGGGTTTAGGCCACCTGCAGCGTTTGTCAAAAAAAATAGATCAGCTCCTGCAAGTTTTAGGGCTCTAACCAAAAACACAACCTCATCCATCGAATAACCCTCATAGTAGTGAAACCTGCCATTGGCAACACAAACCGTTTTATTGCCCTTTTTAAAAATCTGCAAAAAACCTTTATGGGATTTAACGGTTGGCGTTGGCAGAAAGGGGATATCAGCATAATTGATCTTAGCAACTTCTTCTGCTTCCAAAGAAAGCTCAACGCCTGTACCACCAACAACAACAATATCAATTATACCAGCTTTTTCCTTTATAAAATCAGCCGCTTTTTTTAATTTATCAAACATAGCCACCCCCTTTTTGAAAAGTATAGCAACGGGGAAGATTTCTATCAACAAAAAGCCTTTATTTGAACTATCCAATTTCGTATAATGCAGCTATGTTGAAAGTCAATGCAGCAGTCAAAAAGCTCAAACAGCTTCTTAAAGACAGATGTCTGACTGATAAATTAAGCCTTGTTCAATACGGCTATGATGCCACACAAAATATCTACCTGCCCGATGTTGTTGCTTTGCCAGAGGATAGCGGGGAGGTTTCTCAAATAATGAAAATAGCCTCAAAATACAAAATCCCTGTGGTTGCAAGGGGGTGGGGCAGCGGATTTACCGGTGGAGCTTTGAATGTCAAAGGTGGTATATGCCTGTCGCTTGAAAAAATGGATAGAATAATAGAGTTTGACAAAGATAATATGATGATCTGGGTGGAGGCTGGCATTGTAAACTACGACCTTCAGGAATATTTAAAGCCTTATGGCCTTTTTTTTCCGCCTGACCCTTCAAGCTGGAAGTTTTCTACAATCGGTGGCAATATTGCAGAAAATGCAGGTGGTCCAAGAGCTGTAAAATACGGCACAACAAAGGATTGGGTCAAAGGCCTTGAGATAGTTCTCTATGATGGCAGCATTATAAAAACCGGCTCAAAAAACATCAAAGATGTGGCTGGATACGATTTAACCTCTTTGATTGTTGGGAGTGAAGGCACACTGGCTATAATCACAAAAGCCCTCCTTAAACTATTTCCCATACCACCGGCAAAAAAGACCATGCAACTGATCTTTGATAAAATGAAAGAGGCAGCAGCCATGGTTAATAAAATCCTGCTTGAGGGGGTTCTACCTACATCGATTGAGTTTGTTGATAGATTCGCCATAGAAACAGTCAGGGACGCAACAGGCGTTAACCTACCCGATGCCGATGCAATATTAATCTTAGAGGTTGATGGAACAGAGGCTGAGGTGGAGTTTGCCACAAAATCAATAGAAACACTATCAAAAAAAAACTCAAGCGTAATAGGATTTAAGATTGCACAAAACCCTAAAGAGGAAGAGGAGATCTGGTTTGCAAGAAGAACAATCTCACCCACGCTTAAACGAATCGCAGATGGAAAGCTCAATGAAGATATTGTTGTTCCTGTAGCTTATCTTGCAGATATGATCGAAATTCTACAGCAGATATCAAAAAAATATGCTTTACCTATAATAAACTTTGGTCATGCAGGGGATGGTAATATCCATGTGAACATTATGTATCACAAAGACAGCAAAGATGAGACAAAAAGAGCTTTTAAGGCGATGGATGAGGTGTTTAAAGAAACATTAAGGTTGGGTGGTTCTATAACAGGTGAGCATGGTGTTGGCATAACAAAAGCCAACTACATTGAGGCTCAACTTGGCAAAACCCAGCTTGAACTGCTTAGAAAAATAAAACAGGCCTTTGACCCACTAAACATAATAAATCCGGGCAAAATGGGGCTTTAGATGGATAAAAGATTAAAGGAAACCTGGGAATCCTGCGTCAAATGCGGCATATGCAGAAGCGTCTGTCCCGTATTCAAAGAAGAGAAAAATGAAGCCTATGTAGCCAGAGGCCATATCACGCTTCTCAGCGAGCTTGTCAAAGGCAATATAGACTTTAAAGAAGAAACGGCAAAGGATTATCTGTATAAATGTCTGCTGTGCACAACCTGTGTAGAGGCATGCCCCAATAACTCTCAAACAGACCTGATTGTGGAAATAGCCCGTCATGAGGTTATAAAAAAACATGGACTTGCAACATACAAAAAAATCATGGCAAAGGTGCTAAAAAGCAGAACATTGATGGATTTTACCTTTAAAAGCGCAAACTTCTTTTCAGGCGTTGTATTTTCAAAAACACAACTACCGAGGGAATCACTTGTATCTCGTTTTAACACAAAACCTCTACCAAAAGGTAAAACCCTGCCTCATCTGTCCAAAAAAACATTTTTAGAAAAATATGCAACAAATAAAAAGAAAGCTTCTGTGGCAGTTTTTCCCGGTTGTTTAATAAACTATACCTACACAGAGATAGGCGATGCGTTTATAAGGATTTTAAATCGATTAAACATCGGCTACCTTGTTGACCCAAAACAACTCTGCTGCGGCGCACCTGTTTATTTTTCAGGCAATTTTAAAGATGCTGCATATCTTGCCAGAGCAAACATAAAACGATTCGAAGAATTGGATGTGGATTTTATTATTGTGCTTGAGCCCACCTGTGCAAGCACCATCAAACACGATTACGAAAAGCTTTTTATCTACTTAAAAGAAAGCAAATGGGAAGAGCGAGCAAAAAATATATCAAAAAAAATCATAGACCCTGTAAAGTTTCTATACGATCATACAGATCTTTTGAAAAAAATGGGCAGGTTAAATATAAAAACCACCTACCACGACCCATGCCATTTAAAAAGAACACAGAAAATCAAAGATGAACCAAGGGCTTTCTTAAAACAATCAACACTATTTAAGGAGATGAAAGAAGCCGATAGGTGTTGCGGAAACGGTGGCACATTCAGCATAGACTACCCCGACACATCGTTTAAAATTGCAACACGAAAACTCAACAACATTTTAAATTCAAACGCCGATCATCTAATAACAGGCTGCAGCGCCTGTATTATGCAGTTATCGGATATGCTAAAGCGCAACGGACATGAAAATATAAGGGTTTTGCATACAGTTGAGATAATCGATATGGCAATGGAGGCTAATTATGTCAAAAAAGGTTAAAAAGGCTGTTCTACCTGTGGCCGGTTTTGGCACAAGATTTTTACCTGCTACAAAGTCATCCTCAAAAGAGATGCTACCACTTGTTGATAAACCATTAATTCACTATGCCGTTGAGGATGCTATTGAAGCAGGGGTGGAGCAGATAATATTCGTAACAGGTAGGGGAAAAAGGGCGATTGAGGATTATTTCGACATATCATTTGAGCTTGAGTATCATCTGAAATATCAGGGAAAAGAAGATCTCATTGAAGAATTGAGAAAAATCAGTGATATGGCTGATTTTGTATACATAAGACAGAAAGAACCCAAAGGTCTTGGCCATGCCGTATTGAGGGCTAAGGATGTTGTGGGTGATGAACCGTTTGCCGTTATCTTAGCTGATGATGTTATAGAAGCTCAAAAAAGCGGCACAGCTCAGCTTGTTGAGGTATATAATAGATATCACTGCAGCGTAATAGGTCTTGAGGTTGTAAAACCCGAAGATGTTTCAAACTACGGCATTGTTGCAGGAAAAGAGGTGGAAAAAAACCTATTCAGGCTTGAGACATTCGTTGAAAAACCAAAAAAAGAGGAAGCACCAGGCAACACAGCAATAATTGGAAGATATATTTTTACACCAGCTATATTCGATGAGCTACAAAAAACAGCTGTGGGTAGAGGAGGAGAGATTCAGCTGACAGATGCAATAGCTTCTCTATCCAAAAAAGAGGTTATATACGGCAAAGTACTGGAGGGAAATAGGTTTGACTGCGGAAGCAAAATGGGGTTTTTAAAAGCGACAGTGGAGTTTGCATTAAAAGATAAACAGATAAACGGAGAATTTAAGAATTACCTGCATGAGGTGATAGGATGTTAGATTTAGCAATATTGAGAAAGAATCCTGAAATCTTAAAAGAAAACCTGCAAAAACGTTTCTCCGACATAGATGTGGATGGCTTGATTGAGCTTGACAAAAAAGTTAGAGCAAAAAAGGCTCAGTTGGATGAAGCATTAGCAAAAAGAAACAGTATCTCCAAAGAGATAGGAAGAAAAAAGGCAAAAGGCGAAAATGTTGAAGAACTCTTAAAAGAAAGCAAAACCGTTTTAGATGAAATAGAAATTCTGCAGAAGGATTACAAAAATCTAAAAGATCAATTTATGAAGAGATGGCTACTTGTGCCCAATCTACTTGATGATGATGTTCCAGTGGGTAAGGATGAATCGTTTAATATAGAAATCAGAAGGGTTGGAGATATACCACAGTTTGATTTTAAGCCAAAAGAGCATTATGAACTTGCAGCTGAGCTTGATATATTGGATTTTGAGCGGGCTGCCAAATTATCCGGTTCAAGATTTGTGGTCTACAAAGGTGACGGAGCAAAGCTTGAAAGAGCACTGATAAACTTTATGCTTGATTTGCACACACAAAAACACGGTTACAAAGAAATCATACCGCCATATATAGTAAACTACGAGGTTATGGAGGGCACAGGTCAATTTCCCAAATTCATAGAAGAGACATACGAAACCGACGGTCAATACCTGATACCTACTGCTGAGGTGCCACTTGTAAACCTCCACAGGGAAGAAAAACTCAAAGAGGAAGAGTTGCCGATTAAATATGTTGCCTACACCGCCTGTTTTAGAAAAGAGGCCGGTAGCTACGGCAAGGATGTAAAGGGTATAATAAGGCAGCATCAATTCAACAAAGTTGAGCTTGTACAGTTTACAGCACCGCAGAAATCAGCAGAGGCGCTTGAGGAGTTAACATCGCATGCAGAGGAGGTTTTGAAACTTTTAGGTCTGCCATACAGGGTTGTTGTTCTATCAAGCGGCGATATTGGATTTTCGGCTGCCAAAACATACGATATAGAGGTGTGGCTGCCAGGACAGGGACGCTACAGAGAGATTTCATCATGCTCCAATACAAGGGATTTTCAGGCAAGAAGAGCCAACATCAAAGTTAAAGGCAAAAACAAAAAAACATTTCTTCCGCATACATTGAACGGATCAGGTGTAGCTGTTGGTAGATGCCTTGTGGCAATTTTAGAAAATTATCAGCAGAAGGATGGCTCGATAAAAATACCCGAGGCTTTAATTCCGTATTTTGGCAAAGACAGGATCGGTTAATGGGTTTTGTTGAGGATGTAAGGTTTCTTGATTTCAATGCCCGATGTGTGTTTTTCAATAGATACGGAGGTGTAAGCAGCCCACCATTTGATGAGTTGAATTTTAGCTTTAGCGTGGGCGATAGCCCTACAAACATCAATGAGAACTTAAAAATCGTCTCAAAAACGATAAACGCCGATGTTATAGCCACAGTCAACCAGGTCCATTCATCAAAAATTGTTGAATATCCTGCCTGTGAGGATGCAGACGGCATATACACCTTCAAAACTGGCGTGTTTCTTGCAATAAAGTTTGCAGACTGTCTGCCCATAGCCTTACTTGATAAAAAAACCGGTATGATTATGGCAATCCATGCAGGCTGGAGGGGTAGTTTTCTAAAGATTGCTGAAAAAGCTATCGACATCTTTATAAGCTACGGTTCAAATCCTAAGGATATATTGGTTTCCATCGGTCCGCATATCTGTCATAACTGCTACGAGGTCAAAGAGGATGTTGCGGCAAAATTCAAAGGCTATATCATAAAGCAGGATTCAAAACTATATTTAAACCTGTCAAGTGTAAACATAGATCAATTCATAAAAAAGGGTTTGAAGAAAGAAAATATCAGGGATTTATCTATATGCACTTTTGAAAATAAAGCCTTCTTTTCATATAGAAGAGACAAAATCTGTGGCAGGCATATCGGCGGAATAATAAAAATAACATCCTGATAATATTCATTAAAAAGTTTGACAAATATAAATTAAGTGTTAGCATATGTTTAGTTAATTATTTTGGGGAGGTGAGGTATGAGTTCAACTGCTCTCATTTTAATTGGCCTTGCCGTATATATCATAGCGTATTTTGGATACGGCAAGTATCTTCAAAAATCGGTTGTGGGAAAATCTGAAAGAGATGTTCCTGCAAAAAGGCTTTACGATGGCACCGACTTTGTTCCTGCCAACAAGTATGTTTTATTTGGTCATCACTTTGCATCCATTGCAGGCGCAGCACCGATTGTAGGACCTGTTATAGCACTTGCCTGGGGATGGCTACCCGCTATTTTATGGATTTGGTTTGGCAATGTACTTATTGGTGCTGTTCATGATTATTTATCATTGATGAGTTCAGTTAGATACGACGGACACTCGGTTCAATGGGTTGCAGGCAAGGTCATTAAAAAAAGGACTTCCTACATTTTCGCCTGGTTTATCTTTTTTGTATTGATTCTGGTCGTTGCGGCATTTGGAGCTGTATTGGGTATGATTTTTGTCAAACAACCGGCTGTACCAACAGCATATATTTTGCAAGTAATCTTTGCTATAATCTTAGGGTATGTTATGTACAAACTCAAGGCTCCATTTTCAATTTCTACGCTTCTGGCTATTGCTCTGCTTGCTGTATCAATCTATCTGGCAGTAAAATTCCCGACACACGCTGCATATAAAATCTGGATGGTTGTATTTTTCTTCTATATCATCATAGCAGCTGCACTACCTGTTAACATTCTACTTCAACCCAGGGATTACATGAACGCATGGCTGCTTGTTGCAGGTTTACTCATTGGTGGTATAGCGGTTGTTTTTGCATTTAAACCCATGGCAATACCTGCAACAACAATGTTTTCACCGCCAATTATAGGAGGCAAAGCATCACCGTTCTGGCCTACAATCCCATTAATTATTGCATGCGGTTCTTTGAGCGGCTTCCATGCCCTTGTTGCAAGCGGTACAAGCTCAAAACAGCTTTCAGAGGAAGTAGAGGGATTGTTCATAGGTTATGGTGGCATGCTTACAGAGGGGTTTTTATCCACATTAGTTGTTCTTTCAATAGGTATCGCAGGTGCAGGCATACTACACAGCGGTCAGGCAAATTTCCTTACAGATCCTCAGGCATTTGGAAATAACTATCTTCATATTATGAAATCCTCTGGCGGTCCTGTAGGTGTTTTTGCCAAATCTTATGCAACAGTAGTTTATGGAGTGCTTGGTATTCCCAAAGTATTTATGATAATACTTGCGGCCATGTGGGTTGCATCGTTTGCCATGACAACACTGGATACAACAAACAGGCTTGCACGTTACACATTTACTGAAATACTCGAACCCATTAAAGATTCAGCAAGAGGCGTCTATGATTTCTTCACAAACAAATGGGTAGCATCCATCATTCCTGCTGCCATTGGAATAGCCCTTGCCTGGAGTGGCGAATGGAAAATTATATGGCCAGCATTTGGTGCTGCAAACCAGATGCTTGCATCTATTGCTTTATTTACCGTTAGTGCCTGGGTTATGAGAGTACAGAAAAAACCATCGTGGTCAATTTTAAGTGTTGCCATCTTCTTATGGATTACAGTTACATCAGCAATGATATGGTATTTAATAACAATCGTTCCATCCTCAATTGCCAAAAACCCGATCCAGGGATATATACTTGCTGCAATTATGGTTATAATGTTGATTCTAAACTTCATCTTAATGTTTGATTTCTTAAAACCCGACAAAAACATAGGTGCTGAAGCAAAAGAAAATGCTTAAAGGATTTTTAAACAATCTTAAATACTTCTGGGAGGGTTTTAAGGATCAATCAACTTCTGCTTTAGAGATGGAACTCTCTGAGCTTGAGAACACCTTTGGGCTTGTGGTGTTTGGCTCATTAATGGGCTTGCCATCCCCACCAACATTTGTGGGGATGGCCCTTTTGCCTTACTTGGAATACGAAATCAAACTCATGATAATAAAATCAGAAGACTTAGATGACAAATTAGCAACATTCTTCGATTTAAGTGATATATGAAAAGAATTATATTTTTTTTAGGCAAAGGCGGGGTTGGTAAAACCACATCTTCAGCAGCCTTATCATACGCCCTTTCTGACAAAGATCACACTGTTTATTGGATGTCAATAGACCCAGCGCATAACATATCGGATATTACAAAAACACCCCTTAAAACAAAAACGAATATTTACAAAAATTTGTTCGCAGAAGAGATAGATATAGATAAATACCTGAAGAAATTCCTCCACCAGACAACGCAGAGAATGAAGGAAACTTATAAATACTTACAAATCATCAATCTTGAACATATGTTTGACATACTCAAGCACTCTCCAGGCATGGAAGAGTACGCTACCATGTACGCATTAAAGGATAAAATTGAAGAAAATAGCGATTTTGAATATATAGTGGTTGATACACCACCCACAGGCTTGATGCTAAAGATTTTTACCCTGCCCTTTTCATCTAAAATGTGGATAGAAAAATTGATCAAATGGCGTAAAATGATAATCTCAAAAAGAGCTGCCATTGCCAATATTAAACCCGATGCTATAGATAAAGACCTTGCCATTGCCGAAGAAGACGACAAAGTGTTAAAAGAGCTGGGGTTTCAGAAAGAATATGTTGATTTTTTGATTAACATCCTACTGGATAGAGAGCAAACAAGAATAGCAATAGTATTAAACGAAGATAAAATGTCTTTAAATGAAAGTAAGCTAATTGTAGAGGGTTTAGAACAACTAAGCATAAAATACGACTTTATCATCTTAAACAAAGAGGGCTTGATGGGAAAAAATGATGAAATAAAAACAGCATTTAAAGATAAACCCATATTATCCGTTCCATTTATAAGAGATGCAACAAATATAGAAAGCCTGATAAAAATAGGAGAGAGGTTTTTAAACCTTGTCATTTAAATATATTTTTATTCTGATAATAATAAGCTTTATCATAAGTGTAGTGTATCTGTTTGGCTATAGAAAAAATGTTAAACTCATGAAAGAGATAGCACAGGCTTTAGAAAAATCACTCAAACCAAAAGATCAATTATATACATACCTGGGTGGTGTTTTAGGTTTTTCTGCAGACTATAAAGTGGAAGGTTTTAAAAAAATAACGGCAAACTTGCGTCTGATTCCCCGACAGAGTGCACTTTATCTACCGTTTATGTTTTTAACAAGCGGAAAAGATTCACTTCAAATTCTTTTCTGGCTGAATAAACCTGCAAAAGAAGAATTCCACATTATAAAGAAATCC
Organism: Hippea jasoniae; assembly: GCF_000744435.1. NCBI lineage: Bacteria > Pseudomonadati > Campylobacterota > Desulfurellia > Desulfurellales > Hippeaceae > Hippea > Hippea jasoniae. Next base: position 44,350 of record NZ_JQLX01000014.1, on the reverse strand, counting down.
CCGCTTAACCTGCACAAACCAAAAATTTTTAACAGGGATAAGCTAAAGAAAGAAACGATAAAATTCAATAATAATGAATTTGAGATCCTCTATGAAAATGAACCGTATAATAAAAAACTCATGAAATTTATAGAATCAATAGATCTTGAATATTTTAACCACCTGGCAATAACAACAGAAAATAACATTGTTTATGTAAATCTAATCTCTTACGGATTTGATAATAAAAAATTAGAAAAGCTTGTTACAACTTTTAAGGAGTTATCCTTAAAGCTTTTCACCTAATTAATAATATTTGAACTAATTAAAGGGAATTCTATAATGCAAATATGAAATTATTCAGATCCCCCTATTTTATCTTTGTATTTACATTTATGTTATGTTTTTTTCACTTGGAAGTTTTTACATAGCTTTTTACCCTCCCGATGAACCAAAGTATGTCGATGCTGCTTTAAGAATGATCGAGCATTCAAACTATATAATACCTTTCTTTAACTGCCATATAAGATTCGATAAACCTATTTTCTACTATCTTGAATTAGTGGTACCCTTTAAACTATTTGGTGTTGATTATATGCTTAAAACAGGTCATAATCCATTTGGCATTATTGAATATGCGGCAAAAATCCTATCCATCATTTCAGGATCATTGGAGGCATTATACCTATATATGATTAGATCCACCTATTCAATGATAAAAAAGCTGCAGCCAACAGCGTTATAGCCTACTTAAGTATAGGTTTTTTCATCTACCTACCCAGAGCAGTGTACCCTGATATGAGCCTGATTTTCTTTGAAACAGCAGGGATCTATTACTTTTTAAGGGAAAAATATATTATCGGCTGGATTTTTATAGCTTTGGCGTTTTTAACAAAGGGTACGGTAGCGATTGTTAGTATGGGTTTTACATATTTACTCTACCTGTGGATAGTCAAAAAAGCTCTGGTTTAAATGAGTTTCTATCATTACAAAATCTACTGGGTATAATAACATTTTTACTGATCAGCTCTCCCTGGTATATTGAAATGTATAGGCTATACGGGGCTCTATTTTTCAAAAAATTTTTTATCTATCACAATATCGAAAGGTTCACCGGAGAAGCCCATCAACATCCCTATTCAATATTTTATTACATACCAATAACTTTAATGGCCATTTATTTGTGGTGGCCATACTTAAAAGAACTGTATGCGAATATAAATTTAAAAAACCCGATAGATAAATTTTTGCTACTATGGAGTGGGTGGATATTACTTTTCTTCTCAATCTCGGCCAATAAATTACCCTACTATATGACGCCAGCTTTTATTCCCATTGCTATAATTGCTGGAAAATACTCCGATAAGCTCCATACAAAAAAAGCCGGTTTATTATTTTTTATTATTGAGTTAACAATAGCAGCGGGTTTGAGCATTTTTTGCTACCTGCAACACCTATATAAATTAATTCCTGTAATATCAACAGGATTTCTAATACTTTCATTAATTAATCTTAAAAAAGAAATTCCCGTTAAAACCATCTTTATAAAAACAATCATCCTTACCCTTACATTAATTACCGTATTATACATATTTGAATCATATAGAATTACAAAAAAAGTCTGGATAGCATATACACAAACCCATATCCCCATTACATTTTACAGGATAAACGATCAATCAATTATTGCCTATACAAGGCAGTGCATAAAAGAGTTTAAAAATCCATCAAAATTACCAGAAAACTATCTTATATTGACAAAGAAAAAATATTTAAAAACATTGCCGTTTAAATTCAAACTTATACTTACAGGAAGGGGAAAAGGCAAAAAGCTCGCTTTAATAAAAAAAATATAACTTATTGATAACTGAATCAACATAGGTATAATGAAAATATGTTTACAAAAAAATTTAATTTTATTTTTAAAACCCAAACCTCCTCACAAAACTCCATTTTGTCTGATTTTATTGTAATAATAGCAATTGCCCTCATATTGTTCACAGGTGTTGAGCTTATAAGTAATCATGCCGCATCAACTGGCAGGTTAAATATAAATCTATCTATTAAATCATTGATAATATATGCTGTTTTTTCAACAGCAAGAATGTTTGCCGCCTATATTCTATCATTTATATTCACAATCCTGTATGGCTATTTTGCTATACGCAGTAAAATAGCTGAAATGATACTTTTGCCAACACTTGATGTGCTTCAAAGCGTGCCAATTCTTTCCTTTTTGCCCGTTGTTCTATTGAGTCTATCTGTTTTTATTCCCGTAAGAATAGCAGCAGAAATTGCATCCATTGTCCTTATTTTCACAAGTCAGGTATGGAACATGACTTTTGGCTGGTATCAATCATTAAAAACAATCCCTAAAGATTTAAAAGAAGCCACAAAAATATTTAACATAAATGGCTGGCTAAAGTTCAAATATCTTGATCTTCCCTTTGGCTCCATATCCCTTATATGGAACAGTATAATGAGCTGGGCTGGGGGATGGTTTTTCTTAATGGCCGCTGAATATTTCAGTGTAGGAAATAAAAACTTTATCCTCCCGGGAATAGGTTCATATCTACAACAGGCTGCAAATAAAAAGGATTTAAATGCCATTATAGCAGGCGTTATAACCTTAATTGTAATTATAGTAATCCTGGATCAGTTTATCTGGAGACCCTTGCTTGCATGGTCTGAAAGATTTAAGCTGCAACTTACAACTGGAGAATTTGAATATACCTCATGGTTTTATAACATTCTTTTGAAATCAAAGATAGCCTTAAAACTGTTAAATTTCCTTTTAGACAAAACTATGCCCTTAATAATAGGAAGGCTACCGGATTATGAGGAAGTTAAAAAAGAAAAAAAACGAGCAGCAAACCCATTTCTCTATCTTATAGGGTCAATTATTATTATTGTAATTTTATGGTATGTTTTCAAAATGGTAAAAACACTTAGTCTTATAAATATTCATCAATGGTTAGAGATATTCAAAGATCTTCTATATACATTTTTAAGAGTGGCTACAGCTTTAATCATAGCACTGTTGTGGACTATTCCTGTAGGTGTATCTATTGGATCAAACCCAAAACTCGCAAAGTGGCTACAGCCTATCATTCAACTCGCCGCAAGTATACCTGCTACAGCTCTTTTTCCTGTTATATTACTTATTCTTATCAAAGCTCCCGGAAGTCTTAATACAGCAAGCATCTTTCTGATGTTAATGGGCACGCAATGGTATTTATTGTTCAATGTTATAGCTGGTGCAACTGCAATTCCGGAGGATTTAAAAAACATAGCTTGCTCATTGAACCTTTCCACATTTCAAAAATGGAAAAACCTGATTCTACCCGCATTATTTCCATACATAATCACAGGTGTAATTACAGCAGGTGGTGGAGCATGGAACGCCTCAATAGTTGCAGAATATGTAAATTTTGGCAATAAAACAATAAAAGTTCCCGGTATTGGTGCAATGATTACATATTCAACAGCTAAAGGTAACTATCCACTACTTCTTGCATCTACAATTGTTATGATTTTAGCTGTTGTCTTGATAAATAGACTTTTATGGAAACCGCTTTACAGACTTGCAGAAAAACGATACCATTTTGATTGAGGTAATAATGAATAGCATTTTAACTTTAAAAAATATAACACATATCTACAAAACAAAGAACGAGTCATTTACAGCATTAAAAAACATAAACCTTTCTTTGAAAGAAAGGGAATTTGTGGCTATTCTTGGTCCTTCTGGATGTGGAAAAAGCACACTCTTAAGGATTATTACCGGCCTTCAAAAACCCACAGAAGGTGAAGTAATATGTAAAGGCCAGCCTTTAAAAGGGGTAAATAGATTTGCAAGTATTATTTTTCAAACATTTGCTTTATTTCCGTGGTTGACCGTGCAACAAAATGTTGAAATAGCACTGGAAGCAAAAGGGATAAAGGATAAAGCTTTAAGATCAAAATTGGCTATAGATCTTCTTGATGTAGTTGGACTGGATGGTTTTGAAACCGCATTTCCAAGAGAGCTTTCGGGTGGCATGAGGCAGAAAGTGGGTATTGCAAGGGCTCTTGCTGTAAAACCAGAGATTCTCTGCATGGATGAGCCTTTTTCAGCATTAGATCCATTAAGTGCAGACACTCTAAGGGGTGAGGTACTGGAATTATATCTTGAAGGTAAAATATCCACAAAAACCATTCTACTTGTCAGCCATAATATAGAAGAGGCTGTATTCATGGCAGACAGAATTGTTATAATGGAAAAAAATCCCGGCAGAATTATAAAGATAATAAACATAAATCTCCCCCATCCACGCAACAGAAAATCATCTTCCTTTATTGAGATTACAGATCAAATTTACTCAATTTTAGCAGGTCAAACTCAACCTGAAGAGGTAGAGATCGGTACAGAACCAGGCAAAAAAGGAAAAACAAGGCTTCTTCCGAATGTGTTTGTTGTTGATATTATTGGACTTTTAGAAAAACTCAATGAAGCAGAAGACCACAGGTTTGATATATACAAACTCCCATCTTTAGCCCACATAGAAGACCTTGACAAAATATTTGAACTAACAGAAGCTTTAGAATTATTGGGTTTTGCTACCATAAAGGGTGGCGATATTTTCCTGACAGCTTTAGGCGAAACATTTGTTGAGGCAAGTATCCTTGCACGAAAAGAGATATTTGCATCAAGGATTACAAAAATTCCTTTAATAAAGTGGATTGTTAATAGACTAAAAAGCCAACCAAAAAAACAACTCAGTATAAATTATATTGAAAGTAAGCTATCTGAAGAATTTCCTCAGGACACAATCCAGAAACAAATAAGGATAATAATAAACTGGGGTAGATACGCCGAATTGTTCTCATATGATAACCTAAGAAAAGTTCTGTATTTGGAGGAATTTTAATAATTTTATTGTAAATTTCTTAAGGATCATTATAATTATTGAAGTCGGGTCAAGGAAGTCCGGTGAAAATCCGGCGCTGCCCCCGCAACTGTGAGGCTGACGAAACCCTCAAAAAAACCACTGTCAGGTTTTGCTCCTTTTAAAAGGGGTTGCCTGATGGGAAGGTGAGGGAAGTAGGATGAAGCCAAGCCAGGAGACTTACCCGACAAAAAAGTGAACGGGAGGTTCAAAAATGAACAGTTTTAACCCACCTTAAAAAATCCTCCACTTATACATTTTTACAATTCAATTTGAATCATAAAGGAGGATTATAAAGTGTTTGATAAGATTATAAAAAGGGATGGTCGTATAGTAGATTTTGATGCTGGAAAAATCACAGCTGCTATTGCAAAAGCAGGCAAAGCCACAGGTGAGTTTGGTAAAGAAATAGCTGAAAAACTGACATTAAAAGTCTTAAGCCTTGCATCAGATTACTTCAAACAGACACCAACAGTTGAGGGTATTCAGGATATTGTTGAAGAGGTTCTTCTAAACAGCCCTTTCAAAAAAACAGCAAAAGCCTACATCCTATACAGGGAACAACACGCTCAATTAAGAGAACTAAAGAATAAAGCAGACATCAATCTGGTAGACAAATACCTAAACAAAGCCGATTGGGAGGTTAAAGAAAACTCAAATATGAGTTTTTCTTTGCAGGGTTTAAATAACTACATTTCAAGTTCGGTTTCAAAAACATACTGGCTTAACAAGATATATCCCTCATCGATTAAAGAGGCCCATTTAAACGGCGATTTTCATATACACGATCTGGGTATTTTGGGTCCTTATTGTGTTGGATGGGATTTGAAGGACTTACTGATAAGCGGTTTTAGGGGCGCAGAAGGCAAAGTAGAAAGCCTACCAGCAAAACACTTTAGAACTGCTTTAGGTCATATTGTAAACTTCTTTTATACACTGCAGGGTGAGGCAGCTGGAGCTCAAGCATTTTCAAATTTCGATACACTGCTTGCACCGTTTGTTGCAACAGACAATCTAAGCTACAAAGAGGTTAAACAATGCATACAGGAATTTTTATTTAACATGAACATACCCACAAGAGTGGGCTTTCAAACACCTTATACAAATATTACATTAGATTTAAAGATTCCAGAGTTTATGAAAAACGAAGCGGTAATTATTGGCGGAAAGCTTATAAATCACACATACGGCGAGTTTGAAAAAGAGGCAAAAATGATAAATAGGGCATTTTTTGAGGTAGCAATGGAAGGGGATGCAAGGGGACGCCCATTTACCTTCCCCATTCCAACCATAAACATAACGAAGGATTTTGACTGGGATAATCCACAATATGAACCTATATGGAAGGCAACGGCAAAATACGGCCTCTCCTACTTTGCAAACTTTATCAACTCAGATATGAAGCCGGAGGATACCCGTTCTATGTGCTGCAGGCTGCGTCTTGATTTAAGAGAACTTAAAAAACGGGGTGGCGGTTTATTTGGAGCAAATCCTTTAACAGGCTCGATAGGCGTTGTAACAATAAACATGACAAGAATAGGATACTTAAGCCAGACAGAAAATGAATTCTTTGAAAGATTGGAAAACCTTATGGAACTTGCAAAGGAAAGCCTGCAGATCAAAAGAAAGGTGATAGAAAACCTAACAGATGGCGGTCTTTATCCCTACTCTAAATTCTATTTAAGGGATATAAAGCAGCGTTTTGCCTTTTACTGGAAAAACCACTTCTCAACAATTGGACTCGTTGGCATGAATGAGGCTTTATTAAACTTCAAACCCATCAAAAACAACATAGCCTCATCCGAAGGCAAAACATTTGCACTAAAGGTTTTAAATTTTATGCGAAAAAAGCTTATTGAGTTTCAAACCGAAACTCAAGACAACTACAATTTAGAAGCCACTCCCGCAGAAGGCACATCATATAGACTGGCAATGATAGATAAAAGAAAATTTGGCGACATCATCACAGCGGGAAACCTGCAAAAACCTTATTATACAAACTCAACGCAACTGCCTGTTAATTACACAGACGATGTATTTGAAGCTTTACAGCTTCAGGATGAATTGCAATGCAGCTACACAGGTGGCACTGTTTTGCATATGTTTCTTGGCGAGCAAATTAGATCAACAGAAAGCCTCAAAAAGCTTCTGAGGACTACCTTTGAAAACTTTAGACTCCCTTACATTTCAATAACACCTACATTTTCTGTTTGTCCTCAATGCGGATATCTATCAGGAGAACACTCAATCTGCCCAAACTGCAAACAACCCTGTGAGGTTTACTCACGCATCGTTGGATATCTAAGGCCCATTAACCAATGGAACGACGGCAAACAGCAGGAGTTTTTTGAAAGAAAAGTATTTAAGGTGGCGGATAATGAAAATAGGCGGACTGCAAAAACTATCGCTCATTGATTATGAAGGTGAATTATCCTGCGTTATATTTACGACGGGTTGTAATTTTAGATGCCCCTACTGCCACAACCCAGAGCTTGTAAAACAGACTTCACCTATAATCGATGAAAAAACCGTAATGGAATTTTTAAGCTCAAGAGCTGGTCAACTAACAGCCGTTGTAATAACGGGTGGTGAACCTACCCTCCAGCCCGACCTTGTAGATTTTATAAAGCAGGTAAAATCTATGGGGTTTAAGGTAAAACTTGATACAAATGGCTCAAACCCAGCAGTTATAGAAACACTGCTTAAAAAATCCCTAATTGACTACATAGCGATGGACATCAAAGCAGCCCTAAACAGATACAATCATGTTACAAAATCACAAAAAATCCAGGACAATATCAAAGAAAGCATAGCAATAATCAAAAATTTAGCACAGGATTACGAGTTTAGAACTACATTTATTAAAGGTTTTGTGGATTCTGAAGACCTAAAGGAAATTGTAGAGCTTGCTTCAGGCGCAAAAAGATACGCGATTCAGGGTTTTAGAAAAACAAAAACATTGGATAGTTCATTTGAGTTTTACGAGTTTAAAGAAAAGGAACTTGAAGCATTATGTATGTTTGCAAAGCGATTTGTTAATGAATGTATTTTAAGATAGGAGGTTTGAGAATGAAGGCAAAGTGGTTTGTTTCAATTGCAACAGCTGTTTTGATGACAGCATCTTTAGCAAATGCCGATAACACAATCGTTGTTACGGCAACACGCTCAAAAATTAAAGCCATTAAATCACCTTCGTTTGTTTCAATCATCAGCAAAAAGCAGATAAAACAGCAGGGAATCGATTTTACTAAAAATGTATTGAAATTTGTTCCGGGTTTAAGTGTTTCATCCAATGGCCCTTTTGGTGGATTGACCAATGTTTTTATAAGAGGATTAAGTTCACGATACACAAAGTTTTTACTTGATGGTGTTGATGTATCAGATCCATCACAAACGCAACCATACCTTGATTTTGGCGATATTACATCGAATAGTTTAAGCAGAATAGAGATCGTTGAAGGTGGCCAGAGCGGACTATACGGGGCAAATGCAATAGCCGGTGTAATCAATATGATTACAAAAACAGGCAAAGGTAAACCCTACATAAAATATACACAGGAAGCCGGCTCATTTAACACATATTCTGAGAATTTAGAAAGTGGCGGCAGGATCAAAAACACAAGCTTTTATATCGATGTATTTAGAATGGACACAAAAGGCATATCTAAAATGGATAAATTTGACAACAAAACACATTCATACTCACGCGGTGATGAGAAGGATGCTTTCTACAAGACAGCATTAAATTCAAGAATAGAATTCATACCAAAAGAAGGTATAAAATTAGGTAATATTATTATTCTTTCTAAGGATACAAGTTATCTTGATGTTTTGAGTTCACCTCCGAATGATTCTAACGCTTCTAATTTAACTGCCCAAGCAAAAGGCTATAGACAAAAATCAAAATTCATTTTCGATAAACTTTATCTATCAAACAAACTAAATAGATTAGCAAATTTAGATATAGACTTATTTTATGTAAACCACAAAAGAAAATCCCTTTCAGACCCACAGGGAGACTATTATTACAAAGGCAAAAGATGGGGTTATTCTGTAAAGTTAAACAGGAGGTTTGGAGTTGTTAAAATTATCCTTGGCAGTGACTATGCTAAAGAATACTACAAAGATTCAGGTAACTTCAAAAAACTCAGATATAATATAGCAGGATTTGGTGAGGCAATAGCTCAAATTAATAATCTTACACTTCAGGCTGCAGCAAGAGAAGACCACTTCAAAACATTTGGCAACCATTTCACATATAAAGTGGGAGCAAACTACCTTATTCCTGAAACAAACACTATCCTGAAAGCCAACTATGCCACAGGTTTCAGGGCACCGAGTATATGGGAGCTATACTCTTCACCAAATCCATCATGGCAGTTTTTAGGTGGTAATAGTTCTTTAGATCCAGAAAGATCAAAAGGGTGGAGCTTTGGTGTTATGCAATACCTTTATGGAGATAAAATCACAGCAAGCGCAACCTACTTTAAAAATATTATAAAAGATAGAATAACATATTACACTGATCCTGCCACATGGCAGTCAACTTATAAAAATGTTAAAGGTAAAACGGTTTCTGATGGTTTTGAGACACAGATAACAGCAAAACCAGCAGATTGGCTAAGCCTTAATGTTTCCTATACATATACAAAAAGTATAAATCCCGATACTGGCAGGCAGTCTGCAAGAATTCCTCTGAGAGTTTACAGTGGATGGATAAAATGCACAACACTCAATAGTAAACTCTCTGCATTATTGGATGGTAGGTATATAGGGAGAAGATATGATGACAAAAACCATACGCATCAAACGGGTAAATACGCTGTATTTGATTTCACAACCCTTTATAAACCGTTGAACAATCTCGAGCTTTCCCTTACTATAAAAAACATCTTTAACAGGTTTTACCAGGAGGTCTATGGATACTCAACGCTTCCAAGAAGCGTATTTGCAAAGGTCTCATATAAATTTTAAAATTTTAATTTCTTTTGCCGCCTCTTTATTTGTCAACGGGGCGGCTATCATATCTTTTTTACAATTAATGCCACTGCATCTATACTTGCGCAGTAATGTTTATGATGTTTCAATTATCAATTACCGTAAAATACAACACAATCTCTCTCAAAAAAAGATTCCCAGAAAACATTCGGCCAGTGCAGGGATTAACAAACAATCCCATAAAACTTATCCAAAACATACAGAAAAAGTTTTAAAACAAAAAAGAGATTTCGCAGTAAAAAATATCCACAGAAAAACTCCGATAAAAACAGTCAAAGCCAAAAAAATAAAACATATTAAACATACATTTTTGGCTGTATCTGATAAATCAAAAATCATAAAAAACCCAACAACAATAAACAAAAACTCAACAGAAAAAATACAATTTAAAAAACAAAAAAATTACCCAGCCAGACATAGTTTTTCTGAAATAAACATATCAGCCTCATCAAATCAGGAGTTGTTTAGCTGGATAGCATCACACAAATTTTATCCCCTTAAGGCTATATTTAACAGTGAAGAAGGAGAGGTAAGAATGGTTTTCTATATTGATAAAAGGGGCAACATCTACGGAATAAAAATAACAAAACACTCCTTTAACGATCTAAACAATGCAGCAATTAAAATTCTTAAGGATTCCTCACCGATTCCAGCTCGAATTCTTGCTTCTTTAGATAAACAACCGCCGCTAAAAGCCTCTCTCATACTTAAATTTAAATTAGAAAACTGACGCATAACTCCCCATTTTCTGTTTGCGTTACTGTTATTTTATCACTTCCATACACATCGTTTAAAATATCTTTTTTCAGTATATCACCTGGTTTACCCACAGCTTTAAGTTGTCCATTTTTTAGAAGCATGACTCTATCACAAACCCTCAAAGCGATATTTAAGTCGTGCAAGACCGCAATAATTGTAGCATTATTATTTCTATTGAGTTTTTTGAGCAACAGCAGTATTTCTATGGTATTTGCTATATCTAAATTGGAAAATGGTTCATCCAAAAACAATACACCTGAATTTTGAACAATAGCCCTTGCTATGAAGGCAAGCTGTCTTTCACCGCCGCTTATCTCATCCATCCTTTTTTGGGCTACTCTTTGAATATTACATAAACTCAAAGCTTCCTTTACAGCTCTTTTATCCTCATCTGTCTGAAAAATCTGAAAAGGCTTGAAGTAGGCAATTCTTCCCAGGGCTACAAAATCTTCCACACTAATAAATTCAAATACAGGGTTTTGATCAACAACAGCCCTCATTTTAGCAAGTTGTTTTATTGGAATAGAATTAATAGCTCTACCCTTAAAAATAATCTTACCGGCTTGAGGTTTTAAAATACCGGCTAAAAGTTTTAATAATGTGGACTTTCCAGCTCCATTGGCCCCGGCCATGCAGAAAAATTCCCCTTCAAAAATTTCAAACGACAAACCACTAAAAAGCCTTTTATCCGTATAGCCAAAACCTAAATCATAGACCTTTATTAGACTTTGTAAGCACATAAATAAATGTTAATCCTCCTAAAATACCCGTAATAACACCAACGGGAAGCTGGGATGGTGCAATCAATATGCGGGATAACCCATCACATACAACAAGAAAGCTGCCTCCTCCAAAAAACGACAATAATAAAAGTTTTCTGTTATCATAACCAAACATAATTCTAAAAAAATGGGGTACTACAAGGCCCACAAACCCTATTACTCCAACTAAAGCTACAGACAGACCCGTAAGCAGTGATGTTGTAATAAACACAAGCTTTTTTGTAAGTTCCACATCGACACCAAGGGCTTTAGCCTGCTGCTCACCAAGACTCAAGGCGTTTAAGTTAACACTCAAAGCAATGAGAATTAATAAACTCACAAGAGATGCAGTGGATAAAAGAAATGTTTCGCGATAGCCTGCACCCTGAAGGTTTCCCATAAGCCAGTAAACAATTGCACTAATTTTTCTTACATTAACCAAAGCCATTATAAACAAAACAAGAGAACTTGTAATAAAGCTTACCATAACACCGATCAAAAGCATACTATCTGTTTTAAGAATGCCTTTTTTCAAGGCAAGTATATAAACGATAAAAAGACTTATCAATGCGCCACCAAAACCAGCGAAGGATGTGGTTAGATAAAATGAAAACCCTGTGGCTATAAAAATTGCCACACCCAAAGCCGCCCCTCCGCTGATACCCAGGGTGTAAGGTTCTGTTAGGGGATTTCTAAAGATTGCCTGAAGTGCAACCCCGCTTATAGATAAAGACCCACCAACAAGAAAACCCTCAAGCAATCTGGGCAGGCGAATCTGAAGCAGAATAACCCTGTTTATACCTTCTTTGGTTAGTGCTAAATAAACCTCTTTGAAAGATATTCCATCCGAACCACAGGCAATTGAAAATATCAAAGAAAAAACAACAAAAACTAAAAGTAGAACAATCTTTGATTTATTATTCAATATCAACCTCAGGATGTAGAAATTTAGCTATCTTTCTTAGAGTTTTAACGAATGTTATGGGTGTTGGACTGCATAGAGAGTTATCATCAAGAATCAAAATCCTGTTATTTTTCACAGCCTTTAAAAACTTAAACTGCATCCAGAATTTCTTCTGTTTATAGCCGTTAAAACCCATCTGTGAAATAATTATTGCATCGGGATTCTGTCTTAAAACCTCCTCAACAGAATACAATCCACTCTTTGCATTAGCCGCTATATTTATAGCATTTGCAAATCTAATAAAATCGTTGATAAAACTGTGTTTTGTAGCCGTATATAGTGGATTTGCACCTATCTGAACAAAAACCTTAAGTGGCTTTGTATTTTTAAGCTTATTTTCAATGCGTTCCACCTGCTTTTTTGCCTGATTGACTATTTTTTCAGCCTCTTTTGGTTTGCCAACAATTCTCCCCACCTCTATCATATCGGCACAAATATCCTCAAAACTGCGCGGATAACTAAATTCAATAACCTTTATATGTAAACTTTTAAGCTTTGAGACAACTTTTCTATTCATCAAACTGCTAACAAAAACCACATCAACTTTCAATCTCAAAAGCTCCTCAACGCTAACATTTGTAATACTACCCATTCTTGCTACCTTTAAACCTTCAGGCAGCCTTGCAAATTTTGAGCAGGCAACCAATTCATCTGCTTTTTTCAATTCAACTATAGCCTCAGTGGCAGGCACGCTAAAGGAAGCTATCCTCAATGCAAGGGCATTAGATATAAAGCTTGCAAAGAAAATTACAAAAAATACCACTGCTTTCATTTAATACTCCATACTAAAATAGACCCTGTTCAGTCTTTTTTTTAAGAAATCAACAATCTCTCCCGAATAGGATGCTCTATACATGCCTCTCTTATAACTCAACCCTTTTAAAAGCCGTGTATATCCTTTCTTGATCATATTTTTATAATCGTTTTTGTCAAATCGCAAGAAACCCACCTCAACAGAATGAAGATTATCTATGGTATCGATAAAATCAAAAATCTCATCGTATTCTTTCAAAAACTCCACAAAAAAAGGATCAAGCCTAACACCAATTTTAAAATTAGCTGCATCAAGCTTTTTAATAGCGTTTAGCCTTCTTTTTAATGGTGGTGTAAAGTGTTCATATTGTTTAACAATACTATCAGGTGATAAAGAAAATGCAAAAATGATATTTCTGGCTGGCTTGAGCGATAAAAACCTATCTACTCTATCAGACTTTGTTCGAAACTCAAGCATTCCTCTACCCAAACTTTCAAAGAATCCATAAAATGCCTCATTCATATCGCTAAAATTAACAGCTAAAGGATCAAAAAAACTACCAAGATAGAAATAGGCCTTATGGTCTTTCTTTGTTATTGTCTCTATTTCTTTGAAGAAATCCTCATAATTGAGAAACAGCAGGGGGTTAAAGCTTCTAAAATAACCCTTCAAAAAGCAGTAATCGCAATCGTATATGCAGTTATAGCCGCTTAGAATCGAATAACCTTCTGATCCATCTGGCGTATAATTTGGTGGTGTTTTTCTTAAAAACTCCCCTTTCTTTGTTGCAAAAATCAGGCCGCTTCTATCCTTGAGATTGTGAAAAACAGCCACATAATCGTCAATTTCATAAACATTTCTGCTATTTAAATCTATCTTTATCCTTTTTTTATCAACACCTTTTTCAATAAAGATATTGTTTAAATCAATAGGTTTGGGTTTACTCTTTTTCAGTTCAACCAGCCACTCCTTATAAAGCCTCTGTCTTTTGCTAAAGGAAAGCCTATTTTTCAGGATAAAAACCTTTTTATTGTCAAGCGTTTCTGTTATACCTGTTGAGCAAAAAATCTCTTTTTTTAGCCAATCACGCTCAATATTAGCAAGTTTAAGCACAATCTCTGAAAGCTTTTTAACATCGTATTTAAACCCGCTTTCTTTAATGGAAAAAATCTCTTCTTTTGTATTGTAATCACTGATAACTCTGACAATAACAGGCAAAACATTATGATTGCGGGCTGCTTTTACAAAAAAATAGGATTCAAAATCGATTGTTTCACCAAACAGCTTTAAAAAATTATTGTTAAAATTCATCCTGAAGGTGGTTATGCCCGTAACATTTTTTAAAAAATCTACATTTAAGAGCTCAATCGGGTTAAAAACAGGATGCTTATCGCCATCGAATAGTTTGATTCTTTGAACATTAACAAATTCACCCTTTTTAAGGTCAGAACTGAGGCTTCCTGAAATGCCAAACAACAGGGCAATTTTTGCATTAAACCTTAAAATATAACGGGCTATTTTAAAAGCTATAGAAAGTGAATCACTTTTGTTAGCAACAATAGCAACTACATTTTTATACCTGTAAAAGTCACTTTCTCTTCTAAATGGAAGGAAAGATAGTAGAGGTTCAATCTCTTTTTTGTGTACTGCTGCAAGCAGCATAAAAAATATACCGCGTTTGATTTGAGTAGATATCCGTTATATCAAGCCTTTTTGTTGAATTATCCAATGAAAATCTAATAGAGTCTATATTTGACTGATATTTTGGCTTTAATAGATAGTTGTCTTTTTTTAGCCTTTTTACATAAAACAGCTCATTTAAATCTTTTTTGCCTACAAACATCAAAAACAAAACCTTGTTAAAACCAGTAAGTTTATAGACCTGAGTTTGATTATCTTTTTTATCAATTACCTTAAAGTTATCAATAACAATTGTCTCATTTGGATATGAGAATTTTATATACTCCTTGGACTTTATATACATTTTGCCGCTTTTTTCTATAGACTGCCCTGTCATGGCGTTTATGGAGATCTGCTTAAAACACAAACTAACATCTTTGTTGCGATAGCTATTAAAAAAGCCATTCAAATCAAAGCTATAGCTATTTACTGCTATGAGCAATACCAATAAGCTGAGAAATATTCTTAATTCCTTCATTTTCCATATACTCCTCAATGCCTTTTAAAATCTCCATTGTAATAGAAGGATCGATAAAGTTTGCCGTTCCAATCTCAACAAGCGTGGCACCTGCCATAATATATTGAAGTGCTATATCTGCGTTGTATATACCACCCACTCCGATAATAGGAATCTTTACCTTCTCATAAACCTCATAAACCATTCTAACACCCACAGGATAGATAGCAGGTCCGCTCAAACCACCTGTTTTATTGGCAAGGAGGTGTTTTTTTGTTTTTGTATCGATAACCATACCTGTAATCGTATTTATGAGACTGACAGCATCAGCGCCAGCAGATTGAGCTGCCTGAGCAATAAATGCTATATCTGAAACATTGGGCGTTAGTTTTACTATGATGGGCTTTTTGGTTACCTTTTTTACAGATGAAACAAGCACAAAAACCATATCGGGATCTTTGCCAAACAAAGCACCACCTGCTGAAACATTGGGACATGAAACATTGATTTCAATGGCACTTATTCTATCTTCATTTTCTATCTTTTCTGCAATCCTAACAAAATCCTCAACCTCTGCTCCGTATATATTGGCAATAATATGCGTATTAAAACGGCTTAGCTTGGGTAATTTTTCAACAATAAAAGCATCTATACCGATGTTTTGAAGACCGATTGCATTGAGCATTCCGCATGGGGTTTCAACTATCCTTGGAGGCGGATTACCCAGTTTTTCATATAAACTCAAACCCTTTGTTATAATACCGCCAAGTTTAGATAAATTGAGATATTTACTATACTCAAGCCCATAGCCAAAAGTGCCCGATGCCGTTAGAATGGGATTTTTAAAAATAAGGTTTCCTATCTTTACCGTTAGATTTATAGAGCCTGCCATTGTATCTCCTCATAATCAAATACTGGTCCATCGCTGCAGACCTTTTTGAACCTGTTATCAGCGGTTAAGATAACACAACCAAGACAGACACCTATGCCGCAGGCCATGCGGGATTCAAGCGACACCTGCATAGAGCATCCTGCATCAAAACACAAAAAAGCCAATCTCCTCAACATTAAGGTTGGGCCGCATGCATAAACCATCACATCTTTATTTAATTTATCTGCAACAAAATCCACTACATTGCCTTTGAAACCTACACTGCCATCCATTGTTGCAATATTTACATCATTAACAAAAACCTCTTCCTTAAAATTAAATCCAAAATAAGTCTCATAGGGCAGTTTGTATTGCTTTTCAATAACATCTTTTAAATAAAGCAAACCAGCTACACCAATGCCACCACCAACAAGCATAATCTTCTTTGCTGAATTGATACTAAAGCCTCTGCCCAGTGGTGCCACAATATCAACAAATTCACCTTTTGATTTTTTGCTTAATATCCTTGTTCCTTCACCAACAACTTTATAAATAATATCAATCGTATCACCAAAACCTGCTATACTAAACGGCCTTCTCAAAAGCGGAAACGGATAATCGTTGATTTTCAACATCAAAAACTGCCCCGGATCAATCTCAAACAGACCGGGGTTATCTATTCTAAGCTTAAAAACATCTTTTGCTATCTGTTTATTCTCAACTATTTTGAGTCTCACTTTATCTCCTCTATCTCAAATCTTCTAATACCAGCTGGAACTTTAACCTCAACCTCATCCCCTTCTTCTTTACCTAAAAGGGCCTTTGCGATAGGGCTATTTACAGAGATTTTTCCTGCTTTTGGATCGGATTCGTCCTCACCAACAATCATATACTCTATCTCCTCATCGTTATCCACATCATAAAGCACAACCCTGCATCCAAAATTCACCCTATCTTTTGGAACAGTTGCTGGATCAACAACCTGAGCATTATTGATCTTTCTGGAAAGCTCAGAAATTCTATTCTCTATCAAGGCGTGCTTTTCTTTGGCTGCATGGTATTCTGCATTTTCACTTAGATCGCCCTTTGCCCTTGCCTCTTCAATCTCCTTTATAATCTCTGGTCTTTGCCTTTTTTGTAAATCCTCCATCTCCTCAAGGAGCTTTTTATACCCTTCAGGAGTAATCAATATCTTTTCAGTCATTTTTCTCACCTCTTGTAATAAGCCTGGAGTGGCTCAACATCCAATTTCTTACCTTTTTTAATAGCCTCGATAGCCCTCACAGCAGCAAGAGCTCCAGAAATTGTTGTACAGTAAGGAATATTCATTAAAACTGCACTCCTTCTTATATAAAAAGAATCTGTTCTGGAACGCCTGCCAGAAGGCGTATTTATAAGAAAGTGTATATTATTATTCTTCATTTTATCAAGTATATTCGGCCGTCCTTCACTCAACTTTTTCACATATTGAACATTCAATCCCTCCTTTTTTAGATATTCGTATGTGCCTTTTGTGCAGAAAACTTCAAAACCCATATCAAGAAGCTTTGAGGCAATAAAAATACCCTGCAGTTTATCTCTATCTGCAAGCGACATAAAGATATTACCTTTTTGCGGCAATCTCATACCGCTTGCAAGCAGGGCTTTGTAATAGGCAATAGGAAACTCATCTGCTATACCCATAACCTCGCCTGTTGAGCGCATCTCTGGACCAAGCGTAATATCAACATTGGGAAACTTAACAAATGGAAAAACGGATTCTTTAACAGCATAATACTTAGGCTCAACCTCTTTTATGCCCAGTTCTTTTATTTTTTTGCCCATTATCAGTTGTGTGGCAATCTTTGCCCATGCAACGCCTGTTGCCTTACTTACAAAAGGCACTGTGCGAGATGCCCTTGGATTAACCTCAAGAATGTAAATTCTATCGTTTTTTACTGCAAACTGGATATTGATCAAGCCTTTAACATTGAGATGTTTGGCAAGCAGTCTTGTCTGTCTTTTTATTTCATCAACAATATCCTTTTTTAGTGTTCTTGGCGGAATTGAGCAGGCAGAATCACCAGAATGCACTCCGGCTGCCTCTATATGCTCCATTACAGCTGCTACAACGGTATCCTCACCATCGCTTACAGCATCCACATCAACCTCTATAGCATCCTCCAAAAACTTGTCAACAAGAAGAGGATGATCACCAGAAACCTCAACAGCTTCATCCACATATTCCTTAAGCTGCTGCTCGTTGAAGATTATCATCATGGCTCTGCCACCAAGCACATAGGAAGGCCTTACAAGCACCGGATAACCGATGCCGTTTGCCACCTCTATAGCTTCCTGTTTTGAGTGGGCTATGCCGCTTTGGGGCTGGAGAAGGTTTAGTTTGTTAATAAGCTCCCTAAAGAGTTCTCTATCTTCGGCTATATCGATGCTTTTTGGGTCTGTGCCAAGAATTCTAACACCGGCATTTTTCAAGGGCAGTGATAATTTTAGAGGTGTCTGACCTCCAAACTGAACAACTACGCCCTCGGGTTTTTCGTTATCTATAATATTCATCACATCCTCAAAAGTTAAAGGCTCAAAATAAAGCCTGTTTGATATATCATAATCGGTTGAAACGGTTTCGGGGTTGCAGTTGACCATTATCGACTCATATCCAAGATTTTTCAGCTCAAGTGCACCATGCACGCATGTATAATCAAATTCAATACCCTGACCAATCCTATTTGGACCACTGCCCAATATTACAACCTTTTTGTTTTTAGAAGGCAAAGACTCGTTTTCATCCTCATAGGTCGAATAGAAATAGGGCGTATAGGCCTCAAACTCGCCCGCACATGTATCAACCATCTTATAAACACACTGTTTGGATTGCTTTCTTAAACTCCTTATAGCGTCAATATCTATTCCAGAAAGCTTAGAAAGCCTGCTATCTGAAAATCCGTACTGTTTCAATAAGGCTATCTGCTCTTTTACTATATCGGGGTTTTTCTTTATCTCTTCCTCTTTTTCAATAATCTGTTTGATGTTATCTAAAAACCACCTATCTATGTAGGAAAGCTCATAAATATAGTCGATATCGTAACCCTTTCTAAACGCCTCAGCTATATACAATAATCTCTTTGAGTTGGGTTTTATAATTTTCTCTTTGAGCTCGTCCTCTGAACATTCAATATCTACAAAACCATCCCAGTCATATTCCAAAGACCTTAAGGCTTTCTGAAGGGATTCCTTAAATGTTCTGCCGATCGACATCACCTCTCCGACGCTTTTCATCTGTGTTCCAAGCTCATCCGGTGTGTTGAATTTTTCAAATGTAAATCTGGGCATCTTTACAACAACATAATCGAGTACTGGCTCAAACGATGCTGGTGTTTTTTTGGTTATGTCGTTTGGTATTTCATCAAGTGTATAGCCCACACTCAGTAAAGCTGCAAATTTTGCTATTGGAAAACCCGTAGCTTTCGATGCCAGCGCTGATGAGCGTGAAACGCGTGGGTTCATCTCTATCACAACAAACTCGCCGTTTTGAGGATTTACTGCAAACTGTATGTTGGAGCCCCCTGTCTCCACTCCTATTTTTCTTATTATGTCGATAGCAGCATCCCTCAAAAGCTGATATTCCTTATCAGAAAGTGTTTGAGCAGGAGCAACTGTGATTGAGTCTCCCGTATGGACACCCATCGGGTCAAAGTTTTCAATAGAGCAGATAATAAAAACATTGTCTTTCTTATCCCTCATCACTTCAAGCTCATACTCTTTCCATCCAATCACAGATTGCTCAATCAAAACCTCATTAACCGGGCTTTGCTCTAAACCCCATTTCACAACCTTCTCAAATTCTTCAGTGTTGTATGCAACACCTGCACCGGTGCCTCCAAGTGTAAACGATGGTCTTATTATTACAGGCAGATTAATCTTTTCAAGAACAGCATGAGCCTCATCAAGTGTATGCGCTACACCGGATTTTGGCACCTTAAGGCCTATCTCCTCCATAGCCTTTTTAAACAGCTCTCTATCCTCAGCTTTCTGGATGGTTTGAGCATCTGCGCCTATTAGCTCAACGGAGTATTTTTCAAGAACACCTGCTTTGTGCAAATCCATAGCGGCATTAAGGGCTGTTTGACCACCCAATGTTGGCAAAATAGCATCAGGCCTTTCTTTATCTATGATCTTTTCCAAAAAATCCACCGTTATAGGCTCTATGTATGTTTTATCTGCAAGCATGGGGTCTGTCATAATTGTTGCAGGATTGGAGTTTACCAGAACAACCTCATATCCCTCAGACTTTAATGCCTTACAGGCCTGGGTTCCTGAGTAGTCAAACTCACAAGCCTGTCCAATAATTATCGGTCCTGAGCCTATTATCATTATCTTTTTAATATCTTCCCTTTTAGGCATACAACACCACCTCTTTTAAAGAATCCCTCTATTTTATATATTTGACAGACTATTTCAAAGATTATTTGAATCTGGCAAGTTCCCTTTGTGCTTCTCTTGCAAGATCCCTTTCTTTAATATCCCTGCGCTTGTCGTAGAGCTTCTTTCCTTTTGCTAAAGCAAGTTCAACCTTGATTTTTCCGTTTTTTGAATAAACCCTCAAAGGAATCAATGTTAAACCTTTTTCTTTAACCTTTCCTATTAATCGCCTTATCTGGTATTTATGCAGCAACAACTTTTTCTTTCTGTATGGATCGTGGTTCGTATGGGCTGATGCAAACTTGTAGGGGCTTATGTGAAAGTTATTTATAAAAACCTCACCATCTTTGATCTCAGCATAACTATCCTTCAAGTTTGCAGACCCCATTCTTATCGACTTAACTTCGCTACCTTTAAGCGCAATGCCCGCCTCGATTGTCTCTAAAATCTCATAATCGTGACGGGCTTTTCTGTTTATTATTTCTCTCATTTTGTTAGAATGTGCGGCGTCACAAAGATATAAAGCTCTTTTTGAGGGTTGTATATCCTTTTTGTTTTAAATAACCAGCCAAGGAACGGAATTCTCATCAGAAGAGGTATACCTTGGACTGTTTTTATGTTTGTTTGCTGAACAAGACCGCCAAGCACAATCGTCTGACCGTTCTTTAGAATAACAGTGGTTTGAACCTCGTTTGTGTTAATTGTTGGTTCTCCATTAACTGCATGGGCAAAATCGGGTGAATCTTTCTTTACAGTGATCTTTAATATTATCTGGTTGTTTCTTGTTATTTGAGGAGTGACCTCAAGTGAAAGGGTAGCCGATTTAAAGCTTGTACTTGTTGCACCACTTGCACCTGCGCTTTCGTGATATGGAATCTGCTGGCCACTTTCAATCTTTGCTGCTTCGTTGTTTAATGTTATTACTTTAGGCGATGAAATAACCTTGGAATAACCTTCAACCTCACCCATTGTCAGTTTAAGGTCCAGATTATACCCAGCCCTCACATTGCCTATTGCAAGACTAACAGCATTGGTGGGTGCATCAGAAAGCGTAGCAGGCAGGTTGACTATAAAATTGTCATTTGTATAATTTGGTGATGGGGGTAAGGAGCCGTTAATTTTTACAGGACTTTCTTTGTTGTATCCACCAACACCAATAAATGTATGAGAGCTACCCAGCTGAGCATTATAATAATTTCCACCCCACTGGATACCCAACTGTCTTTCAAAGGTTTTTGATATCTCTACAATTCTTGCATCAATTTCAACAGCCAACTTCTTTTTATCAACCATCTGAACAATCTTTTCTATCTTTGCAATATTATCCGCTGTATCATGACATATTAAAGCGTTGTTTTTTGTATCTGCAACAATAAAACCACCACCTTTCGGGTTGCCACCGTTGTATAAAAGTTTATTGATAATACCAATAGCATAGTCAGGCGTAATATAGTTGAGATTTATTGTTTTTGTAACAGCACTTTTCATTCTCTCATACTTTTCCTTCTCCTGTAATGCCTTCAATTGAGCCATCTTTTCCTGTTGATACCTTGCAGCTGTCATAATTACAACAATATTTCCCTTTCTTTCAGCAACA
Organism: Hippea jasoniae; assembly: GCF_000744435.1. Taxonomy (NCBI): domain Bacteria; kingdom Pseudomonadati; phylum Campylobacterota; class Desulfurellia; order Desulfurellales; family Hippeaceae; genus Hippea; species Hippea jasoniae. The sequence goes on along the minus strand of NZ_JQLX01000014.1, from coordinate 22,186 downwards.
AGCCCCTTCTGTTGTAAAATCAGATTTAAAGCTTGATTTATGGGTACATCTTTTAAGCTCATGGTAATCGTACCCTGAACATCATCACCTATAATAATATTTACACCAGTAATTTTAGCAAATACCCTGAATATATCCTTAAGCTGCGCGTCTCTAACATTAAACGATACCCTTCTGTCATCCGAAAAAATACCATTGGCCTGCTCAGTTTGTTGCTCAGACTTACTAATAAGATTGCTATTTTTCTTATTATTAGATGATGTTTGAGTGATAGGAAAAATCAGATATACATGTCTTGAGTCAGCATAATACTTTTTAAACCTTCCATTATCCTTCATTTTGATTACATATCTAATAGAATTATTGGATGTCTTTACAGCCATAATCGAATTTATATTCTCAGCCTCATTCGATAAATTCTGCCCCATTAGGGCATTTTTCAAAGCTTTAACATTATTTAAGGTAAGATAGATAACACTGCCGCTTTGTTTTACCTTGTAGTCTGGTTTTGCCTTTAAAAGAACAACAACCATCTCATAATTGTTAAACCTTCTGTAAGATATCCTTTCTATAATATTCGTTTTAGACAAAGCCGCACTCTGCTTAACCTTTTCCTGTTTTTTGTTTTTATTACAATTAATCTCTACATAACCTTTATACGGCTTTACATCACAATTAGGTTTGGATGTATATCCCTCAAATACAACTGCACACCTTAAAACAGACCGTTTATACGAATTTGATAATTTATCGTTTGTGTGCATAAAAACTTTTGCCCTAATACCATCACCCATATCAAATATCTTTACACTCTTTTTATATTTACTACACCCTTTAACGCCAATAAAATCAACAACAAACCTATAAGGTTTATTTAGATAAAAACTGGTGTATGTCAAACTACCATCGTAATATAGATAAAGCTTACCATTTTTCTGCTCAATAGATTTAATCTCAAAGGCCTTAGCTGCCAAACCAAACTGTAGAGATTTATCTACTAAACCAATTTGAAAACCAAAAAATATTATTAGCGCAATCAACAACCCTTTTCTCATAAGCCACTCCCTATTTAGCAAGCTTTAATGTTACTATTTCTTTTTTACCCATAATGCTTACCCCCACTTTAACTGCATCATTGGTGATGTCTTCAACCCATATGTCATCTTTAATCTTTGTTCCTTTAACAACCACAACAGGAATACCCGACGGACCAACAAGTAAAGCCGCTTTAGATTTATTATCCTTACCAACAACGATCATCTGAACCTTGATAGCCGAGGCAATAGCATTGGCTTGCTGCTTTATCACAGCCTCTGTTTTCTTCTTTCCTTTCAATGCAGCTTCCTGCTCCCTTATTAACAATTCTTTACTTTTTACAAGGTCCATAAAGGGATCCCTTTTGAGTTTAATCTCGAAACACCAGCTTATTGTTTGTATAGCAACTATAATTCCAACAGCCAACACAAAAACCCTGATTTTACCCATATTATTTAACCTTTTTATTGAAATAGTATGTTTCTGCGTTAAAGTTTATATTCATAATCACCAGCTTACTATTTACAATCTTTGGATTATTTATTGTAAAATCTTTCACCTTAACAAGTCGCTTCATTTTTGAAATTCTTTCAAACACTTCACCGCAGGTTGTGTAGTTTGCTTTAATAGAAATAGCTATAGGCTTTGTATAATAAAGCTTTGATGAAGATAACGCTGCATTTCTTGGACTGAAGGATAAAAGGCTTACACCTTCGCTTCTTACAATTCCGTTAAGCTGAACAAGCAAAGATGGAATCTCCTCTTTAAGAGGCAACTGCGCAGAATATACCTTAAACTCATTCTTGGCTTTTATATAGTTTCTTTTCAAAATAGGCAACTGAGACTGATACTTCTGTAGCCGTTCGATCTCTCCTCTTAATTTATTTATTTTTGCATTAGCATCTGAGAAATATAAATAATACCACAAAGCTGGCAAAATAAGTAAGCCAATCACTATCAAAGCTATCTTTTTGTTGTCAAGTTCACCCATATCTTAACCCTTCAAAGTGATTATTATGGAAAATGAATAGATCTCTGCCCTACTTGAGTTTGAAATTTTCCTCAAACCACTCCCGCCAAATCTTACCTTAGACACATTTTTCAATCTGCCTAAATTGATCATATAAGCAGCTACAGCCTCAGCTGAAAAACTTTTTCCGCTTAGGGTTATAACATTACCTCTTTTGGATAAACTGGTAAGCCAGAGACTACCGCCATAAATTTTATTAAACCTGCCTGAAGTATCATACGGAAAGGCATCTGCAATCTCTTCAAGAATTTTGTAAGCATTGCCTCTACCTTTTTCCAAGCTCTTTATGGTCTTTATCATCCTTTTAACTTCTCTTATCTTCCTTTGATATATCTTTACCTGCCTTTCTAAGCTGGCAAGACTTTTTCTTTTTGCTTCTAACTCATCAATTCTTTTTGATGTAAAATAGGTAGCAGTAATCAAACTAATAATCTCGATAACAACAACCGCTACAACAACAATTATCCATACCGGAACATCCAAAGAGACAGGGCTAAAACCTTTAAATGTTGATTGTTTTTTGCTCTTTTTTTGTTCTTCACCCAACAGATTGATCTGTATCATCTCAATCCCCTTACAGAAAGACCAGCAGCTATACAATAAAACGATGCTACAGAAGAGTTAACCTCTTCAAACCCCTCTATGACACCATCTTTTGTTGCAAAGTCAAATGGATTAAAGCTAACTATATCAATGTTAATAAAATTTCTTGCCGATTCAATATCTATCTCATCAAATAATGCGCCCAAGATACCGCTAAAAACCACATTATCTACATCTTCTTCAATTTCAAGAATATTGGCTTTGTAGAATGTTATAGAATTGCTTAGTTGAGCATACAAACCAGCTAATTTATCGTTTATAAAGTTAATCAGACTACCATGCTTCTCATGTTTATGGTTGTTCAAAATCAGCTCAATTTCCTGCTGTTTAACATCCAGAATCTCCACAGCTTCATCCACAATATAGGAAAATCCAAAATCTATATATCTACTAAATACAGGCAAACCATTATTTACAAAAATCAATTTTGTTGAAGAATAGCCCAAATCAACCAATAAACTGTGTTGTTTTGCTTTTTCTGGTTGATTAACCTCAAACGCATTATAAAGGGCAAATACATCAACATCAACAACATCCAATCTTAATCTTGCTTTTTTAAAGGCATTTTTATAGGCATCAATTATATCCCTTTTGGCTATAGCTATCAAAACCGTCATTTCTTTCTTTTCTTCGTTCTTTTCAAACACATGATAGTCAACATTAACCTGTTCCATACCAAAAGGAGCATACTGCTCAGCTTCCCACATAATAGCCTGTTTGATCTCTTCATCAGCAACAAGGGGCATGGTTAAGGTTTTTGTAATAACACCGGCACTGTTAAGACTTATTGCCACATGCTTATTTTTTAACTTATGCGTAGAAAATATATTTTTAAGAAAATCAACCATTATCTCTTCATCTACACCATCACTTAAGATCATACCCTCAGGTGTTTCTTCCCGAAATGCATGGGAAAGTGATACAATACCTTTTTTCTCGTTAAAATAAACAACCTTTGTGTATTCCCTACCTATATCTATACCAACTATACCTTTAGCCACGCCTAAACCCCTTCTTTATGAAACTTAACTACATAATGCCGTATAATTAAACCATACATAACAAAAAAAGTCAACCTCACCATACATTAGTTTTATTAGCAATCACCATGCCACTTTAATAACTTTTTCTTAATTAAATCAATCGGATGAAAAATAAAAAAATAAAGCGGGCAAAAGCCCGCTTTGGTAATCGTTTAATATATAAATTCACTTCAGCAATCCTTTTAAAGAGTTGTCAATTTCGCCAGGCATAGACATATGTGCCGCAAAAGCAGACATTCCTGCATCCATGAAGTAGATAGACATCCTATACATCTCTGGCAAAGCTTTGATCTTGCCGTTGTTATAAACAACAAGTTCTATAGGAAAAGCACAAAGATGGTTATACCCTCCTATATCAAATGCTTCTTTTTCATATTTGGGATTTGCAACACCAACAACAGCAGCCTTTGAAAGTTTTATCTCATATACTTTTTTCCAGCCGTTTGTTCCCTTTGCTAAAGAAGCATCTAACGCTTTTAATGCCGCATCTATTGAGCCGTATTTATGACCGATTTCATAAATTGTATATAAGCTCTGACCCATCATCTGCCAGTTTCCAATCTCATCCTCTGTTGTAGAATATCCAAACTCCTTTTTCTGAAGCTGAATTCCACTGACCTTGCTTAAAGCATCCTCAAGCTGCTTTTTTACATCTTCTGCAGCAGATTGAAGGGTTGATTTCCCTTTTGCAAAAGCATCGGCTAAATAAACAGGATTTGCAAACATCACATAGTTCTCATTGCCCTTCTTCTGAACACCCACCCTTAAAGGTACAGCAAAGAAGGCAAATCTGTGAACCTTATCAACAGCATCAAAGAACTCTTTTGATTTAACAAAAATTACCGTTAAATCATTCAGATCTGCTGGATGGTAGGAGCCAATTACGCTAAATTTGGTCTTTAGAGCATTTTCAACCGATTTTACCACAGCTGCATGATCGGGGTTTTTCACAACGCCCACCAACTCAAAAGTTGTTAAAGCAAAAGATACATTTGCCATAAGCAAAACAGCTAAGATTGCAACAACAATCTTCCTCATCAACACACCTCCTTAGAATAATTCAGTTCTTTATCAAAAATAACACACAAGCTGCAATAAGTCAATTAATAAATCATTTAGCTTAATCTTTTACCCTACTATAGTAATTGACATCAAGCCTAAGTTTTCCTAATATCATAGTTCTAAAGGGCGGTTAGCTCAGTTGGGAGAGCGCTACCTTCGCACGGTAGAGGTCGGGGGTTCGACTCCCCTACCGTCCACCACTTGAGGGGGGAGTATAAATGGATGAGATATTTAAATTAATCCTTATGGCAAGGGTTTATGATATAGTAAAGGAAACGCCGCTTGATTTTGCACCAAATCTATCAAAAAAACTTTCAAACAGAATTCTTTTAAAAAGGGAAGACCTGCAAAGTGTATTTTCATTTAAAATAAGGGGCGCATACAATAAGATTGTTAATCTGTCAGATAAAGAAAAAAAATGCGGTGTGATAGCAGCAAGTGCCGGCAACCACGCACAGGGTGTGGCATTATCCTCAAAGGTTTTAGGTATAAAGGCAACGATCGTTATGCCAGAAACAACACCAAAAATTAAAATAGATGCAGTGAAACGACATGGAGCAGAAGTTGTTTTAAAAGGGGACAACTATTCAGAGGCTTATGAGCACTGCAAAACCCTGATAAATAAACTAAACCTGACCTATATCCCCCCATTTGATGATGAATTTGTCATAGCAGGACAGGGAACGATCGGCCATGAGATAATCAGACAGGCATCAAAAGACGATGTTTATGCCGTTTTTGTGCCAATCGGTGGTGGCGGATTGATTGCGGGTATTGCAACATTTATAAAAAACATCTATCCACAGATTAAAATCATAGGTGTTGAGCCAATTGAGAGCAACGCCATGTATCTATCAATAAAGAATAATAAAAAGGTTGTATTGGACAGAGTTGGAATATTTGCAGATGGTGTAGCAGTCAAAGAAGTGGGCGATTTAACATTTGAAAAAACAAAACAGTATGTGGATGACATTATTCTGGTTAGTGTTGATGAGATAGCATCGGCAATAAAAGACATTTACTACGATACACGCAATATTGTAGAACCAGCCGGGGCTTTAGCTGTTGCAGGTATCAAAAAATATATCTCACAGCACAACATAACATCAAAAACTTTTATAGCAATCAACAGCGGCGCAAATATGAACTTTGATAGACTAAGCTATGTTGCAGAAAGAGCTGTGATTGGCGAAAAACAGGAAGGTTTATATGCGGTAAGGATTCCAGAAAAACCCGGTGAGTTTAAAAAATTCTGCCAACGTGTTATTCAAGATAAGAATGTATCGGAGTTTCACTATAGACTTTCAAGCAGAAATGAGGCATACATACTTGTTGGATTGACAATGGATTATGAAAAGGAAAACCAGGAAATATTAGAAAGAATGAGAAAAGAAGGATATTATGCCATGGATGTCACACACAACGAACTTATAAAAGACCATATACGATACATGATTGGTGGCAAATGCCCCATCGTAGAAAACGAGATTTTTTATGACTTTAAATTCCCAGAAAAAGCAGGCGCATTGATGAGATTTTTGAGTAATATGAAGGAACAATGGAACATAACAACATTCCACTACAGAAGACACGGCGGAGAGTTTGGCAGGGTGTTTATAGGTTTTGAGATTCCGCAAAACGAAAGGGCTGAGTTTGAAGTATTTCTAAACAAAATAGGATATGATTATACGCATCAGACAACAAATATTGCCTGCAGACTCTTTCTTTAGATTATTGACAAAAACAAAAGCTTGCTTAATATCACAACCGAAAAAAACTACTAATGGAGGTGGAAATGGCTGAAAAGAAACCAAAGAAACAACCCAGAGTTATAGTATTTTCAACACCAAGCTGCCCATGGTGCAACAGGGTCAAGGCATACCTTAAACAAAACGGTATCAGATTTAAAGATGTCGATGTTTCAAGGGATAGAAAAGCAGCAGAGGATATGGTTAGACGCACCGGTCAGACAGGCGTGCCCGTTGTATTGATAGGCTCAAAAGCAGTGGTGGGCTTTGATAAGGTAAAAATCGATAAATATCTGGGGTTGTGAGGTGAAGTATGATTTATGATGACGAACTGGAAACCTTACCAAGGGAGGCCCTTGAGGCACTGCAGCTAAAAAGGCTACAACACACTGTTGAGCGGGTTTACAACCTTGTGCCGTTTTATAAGAAAAAGTTTGACGAGGCAGGGGTTAAGCCTGATGACATCAAAAGTCTTGATGATTTAAAAAGGTTACCATTCACAACAAAGCAGGACTTAAGAGATAACTATCCGTTTGGGCTTTTTACGCTTCCTCTTGAGCAGGTTGTGAGAGTTCATGCCTCAAGCGGAACAACAGGCAAACCAACTGTTGTGGGTTATTCAAAAAGGGATATCCAGACCTGGTCGAATTTAATGGCTCGCTCGCTGGCTGCATGTGGAGTAGGAAAAGGCGATGTAATTCAGAATGCCTATGGATACGGGCTTTTTACAGGTGGACTTGGAGCTCACTACGGTGGGGAGGCATTGGGTGCAACTGTGATTCCTATCTCTGGGGGCAACACCAAAAAACAGATATTGATAATGAAAGATTTTGGCTCCACGGTATTAACAGCAACACCATCATATACACTCTATCTTGCAGAAACCCTTAAAGAGATGGGTATTAAAAGGGATGAGTTAAAGCTCAGGGTTGGTATTTTAGGAGCTGAACCCTGGAGCGATGAGATGAGAAAAAACATCGAGGAGAAACTGGGTATAGATGCATTAGATATTTACGGTTTAAGCGAAATAATGGGACCCGGGGTAGCAATAGAATGCATAGAGGCAAAAAATGGCCTTCACATCTGGGAGGATGCATTTATACCGGAGATTATCGACCCAGAAACCGGTGAAGTTTTAAAGGACGGAGAGGAAGGCGAGCTTGTCATAACAACCATATCTAAAGAAGCAATGCCCCTTATCAGATACAGAACGAGGGATATAACTCGCATAATCAAAGAACCGTGCAAATGCGGCAGAACCCACAGAAGAATTGAAAGAATTAAAGGCCGAAGCGACGATATGCTTATCATCAGAGGCGTAAACATCTTCCCAAGCCAGATAGAATCGCTGCTTATGGAAACAGAAGGTGTTGAGCCACATTATCAACTGATTGTGGATAGGGTTAACAATTTAGATACGCTTGAGGTAAAGGTTGAGGTTAGCGAAAAACTATTCTCCGATGAGATTAAACATCTACAAAGACTCAAAGAAAGAATTGAAAAGGATATAAAAGATTTATACGGCATTACGGTTAAGGTCACACTTGTTGAGCCAAAAACCCTTCAAAGATTTGAAGGTAAAGCAAAAAGGGTCATAGATAAAAGAAAGATTTAGGAGTAGACAATGAAAAGGATAAGACAGATATCGGTTTTTGTAGAAAACAGACCCGGCAGGTTGCTTGAGGTGGTTGACCTTTTGGGTAAAAACAACATAAACATTAAAGCCCTCTCTTTAGCAGATTCAAGCGACTTTGGAATTGTAAGATTGGTTGTAAAAGGCACAGATGAGGCGATAAAGGTATTAAAAGAAAACGGCTTCACTATAAGCGAAACAAACATTATAGCCTGCATGATTGATGATAAACCGGGTGCACTGGCCTCTATTTTAAGGACGCTTGCTGACAATCAGATAAATATCGAGTATATGTATGGCTTTGCATCTCCAATAGAGGGAAAAGCTGTAATGGTGTTTAAATTCTCAGATTTAGAAAGTGCCGAAAAGATTCTTGAACAAAACAACATAAAAACTCTAACACAGGAAGAAATCAGAGAAATATAACAAAGATTGGGGGGAGGAGTTTATGAAAAGGTTTATTTTTATTATCGTTGGGGTTTTGTTTATTGCATCAACTGCATTTGCCGATGTTATTAAAATCGGCGCACTTGTCTCAATTACAGGTCCAACCTCTTTTCTTGGTCAGCCAGAGAAAAACACACTTGAGATGATTGTAAACGACATCAACAAAAAGGGTGGAGTAAACGGCACAAAGATCAAGCTTATCATCTACGATACAAAGGGCCAGCCAGCTACAACGGTTATGATGGCAAGAAAGCTTATCTACTCAGATAGAGTTAAAGCAATTATCGGGCCAACAAGAAGCGGCTCAACACTGGCAATTATTCCACTTATTCAAAGAGCAAGGATTCCTCTTATATCTATGGCATCAAGCTATAAAATCACAACACCTACAAAAAAATGGGTTTTTAAAACTGCACCATCTGATAGTCTCGCCGTTGAAAGATTATACAGCTATTTTTCAGACCATAACATACACAGAATAGCAATACTCACAGCTCAAACCGGCTTTGGTGAAAGCGGAAGAGAGGAGCTTAAAAAATTAGCATCAAAATACAACATAAAGATTCTTGCAGATGAAACATTTAATGCAACCGATACAAATATGACTTCCCAGCTTATAAAAATAAAAAACATAAAAGGGGTTGAAGCTATTGTATGCTGGGGCACAAATCCAGGGCCAGCCTCTGTTGCCAAAAATGTTAAACAGTTAGGTATAAAAATACCGCTTTTTATGAGCCACGGTGTTGCATCGAAAAGATTTATTCAGCTTGCAGGCGATACAGCAGAGGGAATAAAACTACCTGCCGGAAAGCTGCTTGTGGCTGAACAGCTACCAAAAAACGACCCTCAAAGGGCAGTGCTTCTTGCATACAAAAAGGATTATCAATCGAAATTTGGACCTGTTTCAACATTTGGTGGACACGCCTACGATGCAATCCATATGATTATTATTGCATTAAAGAACGAAGCAAAAACACCATCCCAGATTCGAGATCAACTTGAACATATCAAAAATTTTGTGGGTATAACAGGTATTTTTACTTATTCAAAAGACAACCATGCAGGGCTTGACCCAAGCGATTTCTGTATAGTTGAGATAAAAAACGGAAACTGGAAGCTTATTGCTTACTAATCGAGAGATTATCCTTTTTAATTAGATATTTTTGAAAGATGCTTGCCGCTTTCTGCGGCTGCATCTTTGATATGATTGCACCAGCTTTTCTTGCCTGCATAAAAACTAAAATCTCGGCTGCAACATCTTCATCCATCTTTGATAGTGCCATGGCAGCAGCCTGCGGCTTTGCATTTGAATAGATTGCCGCTAACTTTTTAATCTTCTCTGTTGCTATTTGCTTTTGCAAATCCTCAAGCTGTTTCTGTTTTTTGGCTAAAAAATCATTCACCTCTTTTTGAACCTTTGCATAATAGTCATCTGCTTCTTTCTTTCTCTTTTTTACATATTCATCAACATCCTTTTTCATCTTTTCAAGCTGCTTTTTCTCATCATCAAGCTGTTTTTTAAGTTTTTCAAGTTTGGCGATCTTGGCGTTGATTGTGTTTTCAAGATTCTTTAATTCATTAATTTTCTCAACAACAGCCGATAAGGTTTGTTTATTTTGTGCAAATGATGGTGCAACTATCAGGCTACTGAGAACGAGAGATAGTGCGAGCAATTTTAATAGACGCAATTTCATCCAAAAACCTCGCCTCTTTTCTTAAATTCTCAACTCTATAGTTTTCAAATTCCTTTTCCTTGAGACGCTCAAGTTTTTTCTTTTCCTTCAAAAGCTCTTGAGCCTCACCAATCAACTTTTGTTTTTCCTCTGTCAGCTGCCTTTTTTTTATCTTTAAATTTCTAATTGCCTCATCTGTCTTTTCTATATTCTCACTCAAAAATAAAATCCAGTTTCTATCGGGTTTTTCTTCCCTTAATAGATTGTCTATCTTCTTTCTCCTTAAACCGTTTTCTTTCTTTTTTTCTTCAATCTCATTATTTGTTTCGTTAATCTGCTTGACTAAAGCTGCAATTTCAAGCCTTTTTTTATCCAAAAGCTGAGTTTTTATCTTCAACAACCGCTCAAATCTGTATTTAAACATCAGCTAAAAATCGACTCCATAAGTTTAATAGAATCACTTAATGAAAAAGATTCATCAACATTCTGAGCCAAAAAAGCCTCAACCTTTTCTATATATTCAATCGCCTCATCGATATCTTTATTGCTACCCTTAACATAAGCACCGATATTTATCAAATCTTCAGCCTCACTGTAAACGGATAAAACCTTCCTGATCCTTGATGCAAGCTGTTTGTGTTTTTCATCTGTAATAGAGCTCATCAAACGGGAAATACTTTTTAAAACATCTATAGCAGGATACCTGCCCCTTTCAGCTATCTTGCGGGATAACACGATATGCCCATCAAGAATTGAGCGGCTGGCATCTGCTATAGGCTCCATCAAGTCATCACCATCCACCAAAACCGTGTAAATAGCTGTAATTGAACCTTTCTCAAAATTCCCTGCCCTTTCCAAAAGGCGTGGCAGAAGGCTGAATACAGATGGCGTATAACCCTTTGTCGTGGGTGGCTCACCAATGGCAAGACCGATTTCCCTTTGAGCCATAGCAAAACGGGTTACAGAATCCATCATAAGCATTACATCCAACCCCTTATCTTTAAAAAACTCAGCAATTGCCGTAGCCACAAATGCTCCCTCTCTTCTTAAAAGTGGCGCCTCATCGCTTGTAGCCACTACAACAACGCTGCGTTTTAATCCCTCTTCCTTCAAATCCCGTTCTATAAATTCTCTGACCTCTCTGCCCCTTTCACCGATCAGAGCAATAACATTAACATCGGCTGAGCTGTTTCTTGCAATCATACCCATCAATGTGCTTTTACCCACGCCGCTTCCTGCAAAAATCCCGATTCTTTGACCCTTTCCTATGGTAAGCAAACCATCTATCGCTTTAACACCAACGCTTATCGGTTCTTTTATAATTTCCCTCTTTAAAGCCGATACGGGCTTTGGATAAACAGGATAATAGTCCTCGACAGGTATTGAGCCTTTAAAGTCTATCGGTTTACCTAAAGCGTTAACAACCCTGCCTAAAAGTTTATCCGATACAGGAACACTTAAACCACTGCCCTGAGACTTCACAAGGCTGCCTGCCCTGATCCCATCCAAAACACCTAAAGGCATCAAAATTACACCGTCCTCATCAAAACCAACAACCTCGCTATCGATCCATCCCTCATCTGTATCTATTTTACATACATCGGCAATCTTTACATTTTTTGGTCCAGAAGACTTAATCGTTAAACCGGCTACCTTCTTTATACGACCGTATGTAACAACCAGATTTGAGTTGTTTATAACCTCTTTTAGCTTCAGAATCTTACTCATTGACTATCGATTCTTTTATCTGCTTGAGTTTTGTATCCACACTTGCATCGATAACATTACCGTTGTCTTCCTCAATAATCAAAGAGCCCTTCTTAAGCGAGCCGTCTTCTACAACTTCAATCTCTTTTGAGTTAATACCAATATCGCCAAGCGCTTTTGCATCTTCAGGATTAAGCTTAATCTTTAGCCTGGAAGAATCAGACAATCCAATTGCCTCTTTAACCATATTCTTAATCACATCCCTATCTTCGCTTAACTCCTTCAAGATTACTTTCTTTGCTATATCAAGCACCATCTCAACTGCAGCATTTTCAAGCTCCTCATACTTCTTTGAAATCTCATTGGCTGTATGGATAAGCTTGCCTATAGCCTCCTGCATCTTCTGCGTGTATTCTGCAATTGTTTTATCAAAAATTCCCTTCGAATCGTTTAAACCCTTCTGGTAGCCCTCTTTGTAGCCAAGCTCAAAACCTTCTTTTTTTGCCTGCTGTTTTATAAGCTCAGCCTGTTTTAAAGCTTCGGTTTTTGTTGTTTCAATAATGGCCTCAAGCTCTTTTTTTATCGTTTCTTTATCTAAAACAAAATTTTCACCTTGATTATTTCCTTGGTTGTTATCAACTGACTGAGTATTATTGTTAGAGGGTTGATTTATGTTAGACTGTGTATTTTCTGTGTTGTTACTTTTCTCAACCTCTAAGCTTTCAAACTCACTATCAAAATCTGGATAATCAAACTCCTTAACCTCAATCGTCATTAAACCACTACCTCTTCTCCGCCACCGCCGATTGAAATTACACCTTCTTCGTCAAGTTTTCTTACGATATCAACAATAACCTTCTGTGCACGCTCCACATCCTTAACCTTAACAGCACCAAGAAACTCAAGTTCTTCTTTAAGCGTCTCTGCAGCCCTTGAGGACATGTTTTTAAAGAATTTATCTTTTAGGTCATCCGATGCACCCTTAAGCGCCAGAATAAGGTCTTTTTTGTCAACATGTTTGAGCAGTTCCTGAATATCCTGATCGCTAAGCTTGATAATATCTTCAAATACAAACATCATATCTCTGATCTGACTTGCAAGATCTGGATTATGCTCTGCAATTGCATCGATTAAGGCTTTGGATTCAACTCTTCCCATTCTGTTTATAATCTCAGAAACCTTTCTAACACCACCAAGCTCAATATTTGAGCCGCTAACACTTTCGAGTTTTGTTTGCAATATTTCAGAAACATGCTTTATAACAGTTGGTGAAACATTTTCAAGTGAAGCCATCCTTAATGTTACATCGGCCTGAATCTCTTTTGGCAGTAAACTCAATACCTCAGCTGCTGTTGACTGATCAAGGTGTGCAAGGATTATTGCTATGGTTTGAGGATGCTCGCTTTGAATAAATTTTACAAGCTGTTTGGGGTCTATGTTTTCAAGATAATCAAAGCCGTAGCTTGACTCCATCATCTTTATCAGTTTATCGATAATTCTTTGAGCTTCCTCTGGACCCAGTGTTTTAACAAGTATTTCTTTTGCATACTCAAGGCCTCCAACACTCATAAACTCTTTTGCCTTGAGCATTTTGTAAAACTCATCCACAACATCTCTGATGATTTTGGGATCAACGGTTTTCATAAAGGCTATCTCTTTTGATATAGCCTCTATATCCTGTTTAGGCAGATAAGCCAATACCTTTGGCGATAGATCATCACCCAAAACAATCGTTAAAATCGCTGCCTTCTGATGAGGCGTTAAATCATCTATAGACTGTATTTGACCTGGAGTTTTAGCTGGCATTTTCTACCCCTTCTGCTTTGTAGCCAATAATGTTTTAATAAGGTTTGCGATTTCCTCAGGATTCTCTTGAGCTGCCTCTCTAATTTTATCCTCCATCATATTTGCGCGGATCTTTTCTTCATCAACAACCTCTTCCTCTTCAAGTTTGCTGGCGATTTCCTCTTCGATTTCTCTAATTGTTTTGCCTTTAACCTGCTCTTCTTCGATCTCTTCTTCTGCTTTGGCGGCTTCTTCAGCCTCTACACCCTTTTCTGCTTCAGGATAGGAAACACTCAAAACATTCTTGATAAACTTTCTTAAGAAGAGGAAGTAAAATAGAGCAAGCAGCAAAGCTACAGCAGCATACTTATAATAACTTGCTAAACTCACAACAATATTACCACCATTTACTATTCCACCACCCACTTTCTGCTCCCCAACAGAGGCAAATTTCATACATGTAACATTAACCTGATCACCTCTGTTTTTATCATATCCAATAGCGGCTTCAACCGCATTTTTTACACTATCAAGCACATCTTGGGGAAGAGGCTGGAATGTATAACCCACAATCTTGCCCTTTTTATTCTTTTTTGGCTTATAAATGCCATCTACAACCACAGCTACAGAAACCCTTTTAATCTTAATCATCGGCTCTTCGGTTATGGTTTCTGTTTTTCCTACATCGTAGTTTGTGATTGTCTTTGATTTTGAACTTTTATATCCCTGATTGGTAGAAGTAGTGTTATTACCAACATTCGATATTACACCCGGCACCCCACCGCTTGTTTGGCCTGTTGTTGTAGATTCCTCGTTTTGCTCACTCACCACAACACTATTTGGGTCATATTGAACACTTTTCTTTTGAACCTTACTCAGGTCAAGGTCAACATTAACGCTAACAACAAATTTATCCTTGCCCAAAATAGGTGCAAGCATCGATTTTATCTTTCTCAAATACTCCTGCTGAACAATCTGCCTGTATTTCAGCTCATTTGCTGTCATAAAACTCTCAGTACCTGTGTTTATCGAAAGTAGATTGCCATCACTATCAACAATCGTTACATTTTTATAGCTAAGTCCGGGCACAGCTGCAGCCACAAGTTTCTGAATGGCAAGAATCTGCTGCCTTGTTAAAGGTCTGTATAAATCAAGCACAATACTAACGGTTGGCGGTTGCTGTCTATCCGTAAATATTGTGGGCTTTGGAATTGCAATGTTTATCTTGGCTGACTTTACTTCGTTGATACTTTCAATGGTGCGCGTAAGCTCACCCTCAAGTGCCCTTATATAGTTTATATTTTCGACAAAGTTGGTTGTTGAAAAGCTCTGCTTGTCAAATATTTCAAAACCCACCACTCCGCGTTTGGGAAGCCCTGCCGCAACAAGGTCAAGTCTCAAATTATAAACCATATCCTTTGGAACCTCTATAACGCTACCGCCGTTTTCAAGCTTATACTTTATGCCGTGTTGATTGAGATACGATACAATATCAGCTGCATCCTTGCTGTTTAGATTGGTAAACAGGGGAGCATAAACCACCTTGCTGGATAAAACAAAGATAAAAACAATACCTACAAGCAATACACTTAGTGAACTAAAAAGAATAATTCTTTGCTGTTTTGACATTGCGTTGTAGAATTTCTTTATCTGTTCAAGAAAAAGCTTTATATCCATACTTTCACAATATAATAAATTTGATTAGTTTGGCAAATAAAAAATTATACCTGCATGCGCATGACTTCTTTGTAGGCTTCAATAGCCTTGTTGCGAATCTCGGTTAGAAGTTTTAAAGAGACATCGGCCTTTTCAATAGCCATTACAGCATCCTGAATGTTTTCCATCTTTCCAGCGGCTATATCCTTAATAGACTGGTCGGCTTTGTTTTGCAGTTTGTTTACCTCGTCCAACGATTTCTTTAATATATCAGCAAAAGAATCACCACTACCTGCTGTTTTACTGCTCTGCTGACTACTTTGATTGCTATCAATCGGTTTTAAAACAACATCTTTTATATCCATATTTCAATAATAACCATTTCCTTTAAATTTTTCAAGCCCTCAAAACGCCAAGTGCTGCCTGAATCATCTGCTTGGCTGAGTCTATTACAGAGGCGTTTGCCTGATATGTTCTCATCGCATCGATCATATTTGTCATCTCTACAACAGGATTGATATTGGGATATGCAACATAGCCATCCTTATTTGCAAGTGGATTTGATGGATCGTAAACAAGTTTTGGCGGTGTATCGTCTCTGACAATATCGGCTACCTTTACCTTTTTTAACACATTGCCAAAATCATCATAAGGCGTTGCTTCAAAGATTACATCCCGCCTTTTGTAAGGTCCACCCTCTTGTGTCTTGATGGTATCGGCATTGGCTATGTTGGCAGAAATTATATTAAGTCTCAGTCTCTGCGCCGACATGCCTGTTGAGGCTATATTCATACTATCAAACAGGTTCATTTATCCCCTCCTATGCGTTCCTTGTTGAGCTAATGATATCCTTATACTGATTAAACTTGTATCTCTCAAAAGCCGTAAGCGCATTGATCAACAGCGTATTTTTTGCAAGGTCTGTAAGCTCTTTGTCTATTTTTACATTATTCATATCGTTTTTTGTAAGGTAATCATCTTTATCGGGCTTGATAAAATTGGCTATCAGATTGTCATTATCTGTTATATGCTCAGGCGAGGTTGTCTTTAGTTTTAAGTCGTTGTTGCTAATCTCTAAAACATCCTTAAACGGTATATGTTTTGCACGATAGTGCGGCGTATCGGCGTTGGCTATGTTGCTTGCTATTACATCCTGCCTCAAAACCGCAATATCTAAGGCTTTTTTAAGATAACCAAAAACAGGATCACCCAAAAACATCTTCTCACCTCCGATATTTCTTTAGCAAAACACATTCCAGACTAAACATTGACTAACAGAGTGTTTTTATGATAAAAGAAAGTCTATAATATTGGGGGGAGTAATGGATTCGCTAAAGATATTAAATATAGCCAACAAAATAGCAAGGTTTGAATACTCTACCGGGCAGTGGAGGGATATTTTAGACAAGATAGCAGAATTATTTGAAGTTGACGGTGCATTCATAGGTTTATGGAATGGGGGATACATAAATTTTAAACATTCATCCTATCTACTGAAAAAAAATTTGCCTGAAAGTCAATTTCCCGACCTCTACCGGGTGCCTCTGAGGCAACGAAAAAAATTCAAAGAAGAGATAGAGAAAAAGGGTTTTATTCTTATTGAGGATTATCCTAACTACCCTTATGCATTAAAAAGCTGGCTTGAAGCTGGTTTAAAATCTTTATTGGCTGCCATAATAAAATCAAAAAAAGTATATGGATCACTTCACTTAATAAGCTTTAAAAAGAGGAAATTTAACAAAACTGAAATAGACTCCCTTAAAGTGCTTGCAAATTTTATAGCATCTGAAATGGACAAGCAAAGCTATATAGAACAAATCAAAGAAGAACAGCAAAAAAATGCAATCTACATAAATTTTTTAAAATACATCAGAAAACAACCTGTAAGATACGATATAAAAAACTGGATTATAGAAACACTCAAAAAAATAAAAGAGCTTACCCTTGCAAATGAAATCTCCTTTCTATTTTCATCTGAAGATATGTATGTAAAATTAAATAAGAACACTGTATACTCAAACCTATTAAATTCTCAGGACTCTTTAATTTATAAGGTGTGGCAAACAAATACAAAAAATGTATCCACCGTTTGCTTAAACAAAACAAAAACAGCTATCCTTATTCCTGTCCTAAGTGGAGATATCACAATTGCCGTATTTTCCTTAATATTTGATAACAAGCTCAATCTGCCTGAAACAGACCTTGAGGTTATACAAACACTTTTAACCCATTTTGTTTCACTTATCCATACATATAAAAACATTCGCATTATAGCAGACAAACTCTCAGAGACAGAAAAAGGCCTTTTAGAGGCGTTCATTTCAACAACAGAAGCAAAAGACGTTTATACAAAGGGGCATTCTGAGCATGTGGCAAATTATGCGCGTATTATAGCCAAAAAACTCAATTTAGATGTAGCACAGCAGGAGATGATCTACAATGCCGGATTGCTTCATGATATAGGCAAGATATCGATTCCTGATTTTATCCTTTTAAAACCCGGCAGGCTTACACCGTTTGAATATGAAATTATGAAGTATCACCCTATCATCTCATACGAAATGGTCAGAAAAATGCCCAAATTCAGTAAGCTTGCAAACTGTATAAGACACCACCATGAACGGATGGACGGAAGCGGCTATCCCGATGGTCTAACAGGCGATAAAATCGAGCTTGGCGCACGAATACTTGCCATTGCAGATATCTTTGATGCATTAACCACAGATAGGCCTTACAGAAAAGGCATGAATCCCGATGATGCTATAGAAATTCTTAAAAATGAGCAGGTTGATAAAGAGATATTATTTAATGTAATCGACGATTTAAAGGCAAACTTTAACAAAGGCATCCCTCAATCACAATTTGTCCCTCCCCAGTTAGAAAAACTCAGAAAAGAGTTTATAGAAACAGACCTTATGACAGGCACAAAAAACAGAAACTATCTCATAAAAAAGACAGAAGAGTTTATATTCAACAAAAAACAATTTGCTTTATTCATGATAGATATAAAAAATATGTCTTACATCAATTACAAATACGGAAGGGAAATTGGCGATAGAATTATTCTCTTTGTTGCTGAGGAGTTAAAAAAACTCAACAACATAGAGGCTCTATCAAGAACAACAGCCGATGCATTTATGTTTATCTATTCTCATAACGACATAGAACAGTTCAAGCAGTTTATTACAGAAACACTAAAACAGGGTATGCTAAGCAAGATCTCATCAAAAAGCTGCGTAATAGATAAAAAAGAGGCAAAAGAAATTATAGGTTGCTATATAACCTATGCAAGAAGCCCGCAGGAATCGATTGATGCAGAAGAGCTCATATATCTTTGCACACAGAAGAAAAAAGCTCTAAAAGAGAATGAAGTCCTATCTTGTTAGAAAAATATTAGAACTCATACCAACATTTATAGGTATAACCTTTATAACTTTTATCATTATTCATCTTGCACCTGGCAACCCCATAAATGCAACAGGTGGTTTTAATCCCAATATAACCCCCGAATCACTAAAAAATATGGAAAAAATATACCATTTAAACCAACCAATTTACATTCAGTATATAGACTGGCTTAAATCTTTTTTTAGCCTGCATCTGGGCTATAGCCTTGTGGATGGTGTGAGTGTTGCAGAAAAAATAGTCCACAGGCTTCCTATAACGCTTGCAATTAACCTAATAACCCTGATTTTATCGCTTTTAATCGCTATACCCATAGGTGTAATAAGTGCCAAAAAGAAAGATTCATTTATAGATAAATTCTTCACATTTTTTGTTTTTAGTGGATATGCGATGCCGTCGTTCTGGCTGGCTTTACTGCTTATGATTCTTTTAAGCCTAAAACTTCATGTTCTGCCGCTATCAGGACTCCACTCCTTTAATGTAAAGCCGGGGAGTGTTGCCTATTTTTTAGATATGGCAAAGCATTTAATTATACCTATATTTATCGGGGTTTTTGGCTCTCTGGCGGGTTTTGCAAGATATGTAAGGGCTGGCATGATAGATATCTTGAATAAGGATTTTATAAAACTTATGTATCTGCGTGATATGCCAGAGAAAACAATCCTTTACAAACACGCACTAAAAAACGCCATACTGCCGTTGATTACGCTGATGGGCTTATCTTTGCCATCATTAATCGGTGGCAGCGTTATTATAGAATCGATTTTTGCCATACCGGGCATGGGGCAGTTGTTTTATTTCTCTGCAATGGCAAGGGATTATCCAACCATAATGGGCATCCTTGCAATTAGCAGCATTTTAACTCTTATCGGCAATTTGATAGCAGATATTGTATATGCACTTGTTGACCCAAGGATAAGGTATTGATGAGTTATATCCCTCGATACATAAAAACATTTGAGGAAGGCAGATTGGACGAAAAGATACATAAAGCCTTTGAAAACCTAAAGAAATGCACGATCTGTCCCCGCTTATGCAGAGTTGACAGAACAAGGGGCAAAAAAGGCATCTGCAATACAGCCGTTAAAGTAGGTATTGCGGATTTCTTTCCTCACTTTGGCGAAGAAAGGGTTCTTGTTGGCAAAAGAGGCTCTGGAACAATATTTATCTCATGCTGCAATCTGCTTTGCATCTACTGCCAGAATGCATCAACAAGCCATCTATGCGAAGGTCAGCTTTACAGTCCGTCCGCCTTTGCATCGATGATGATAAAACTTCAAAATGCAGGCTGCCATAATATAAACATCGTTACACCCACCCACATAGTGCCTCAGCTTCTGCTTGCTTTAAAAATCGCCATAAAGAAGGGTTTAAATATCCCTCTTGTTTACAACACAAGTGGATATGAATTGCCAAAAACATTAAAGATATTAGAAGGGGTTGTTGATATTTACCTTGCAGATTTTAAATACTCAAACCCGCTCTATGCTGAGCTTTACTCATCAGCCAAAGACTATCCCACTATCACAAAAAAGGCTTTAAAGATCATGTATAAACAGGTGGGCAATCTGAAAGTTCAAAACGCCACAAAAGGCCTGATGATTCGCCATCTTGTGTTGCCAAACAATATAGCAGGCACAAAAGAGGTTGTAGATTTTATAGCCACAGAACTCTCACCTTTTGTTTATGTTAATATCATGCCTCAATACCTGCCACTTGGTGAGGCTTATCGCTTTGAAGAACTTGCCCGACCCATCACAGAAGAAGAATATCTTCAGGCTTTGATTTATGCAAAAGAGGCTGGCTTAAAAAACCTTGATCCCTATTGTGTGGAATTTTTAAAAAGAAGGGGTATTACAATATGAATTGCTTGAGTTTGTCAGATATAGAATTTAATCAACCGCTTGAAAGCATCATAAATAAAAACGCCATACCACCCAAGTTTTCAGCATGCAGCTTTGATAATTATATTCCAGATGACAATTTTCCATCTCAAAGACAGGCAAAGCAAAAACTAATCCATTTTGTTGAAGACTTAAGTCAGTTTGTCTCTTCAAAGAAGGGGCTATTAAAAAGATTTTTTGCAAAAAAGCCCAAACACATATATTTAGATGGCGTTTTTGGTGTGGGTAAAACCCATCTTTTAGCTGCAATAGGCAACACTTTTAAAGGTAAAACAATATTTATCTCATTTTCAGAACTGATGTATTTAATCGCTTACTCTACATTAAAAGATGTGGCCGATAGATTTTCATCTTTTGATTTAATACTCTTAGATGAGTTTGAGATAGATGATCCGGGTGATGCAATGATGGGCATAAATTTTATAAGGGAAATCAACAAAACAGATACAGTTATTGCTGCCACATCCAATACACTCCCATCCCAGCTTGGGGCAAGAAAGCTGGATATGCTTGTTTTTAAAACCCGTATGGGTAGCCTTATAAACTCGTTTGAAACAATCGTTATAGATGGAAAAGACTACAGAATCAAATCACCAAAGATAAATTCACTAAACAACTCATCAACACTTAAGGATATATGCATAAATTCAACCAGTAAAAAACAAAATCTATACACAACATTCGATAACCTTCTTGACGTTTTAGAAAATGTTCATCCCGTTAGGTATAAAAGTATCGCAGAAGCCGCAAAAACAATATACATAGAAAACATCCATCCGCTTAAAGAAAAAGACCTGCTAAATGCTTTGAGGTTTACATACCTGATCGATATTCTCTACTACTACGATGTCGAGATTTTTGCGACATCTACCTGTGATCTGTTTGATATATTTCATAACGACCTAAAAAGCGGTAAATTCAACACAAAAATCGGCAGATGCATATCACGACTTGCAGAAAAGGCAACAATAATAAAATATTAAACAACTTTAAGTAGCCCAGCACTTACTTTTTTTGATTGAGTTTATAGATAAAATTGAGTATAATTATTATGAAATTAGACCTCAGGAGATAAATTAAGATTTTCATGTTAAGTAAGTGCTGGGGTCAAAAACTGTTCTTTTACAATGAAATATGGCTGTTTTTTCGTACAGCGGGTCCAGCACTTACTTCTATTAACAGACTTTATTTTCCCTAAAATCTATTATTTTGAAAATGATACTTTTCTACAAAAAAAGAGTTTCTTAATTAAAGTAAGTGCTGGATAGAAGGCCTGTTGCACTATTCCCGCTCCTGAAGGGAATTATCCGAGCCCCTACTTTTCTTACTTACTCAGAGGGAAAACAAAACTTAATTAGACTTAATTGAGTTTCATTTATGTTCTAATAGGTGTTTATTCAAGTAGGGGCTCGACAGGCTCCTTTATCGAGCCTGACGCCAGAAACTCTTCAAAGA